>NZ_JBDUCX010000082.1:0-25042 GCF_040003245.1 Chthoniobacter sp. | reverse complement strand
GCCATTCGAACTGACCACGGGCCGCGAGATCAGGCGAACTTCGGGACTGCGGCGAGGAGCTTCTTCGTGTATTCGTGCTGCGGATTCTCGTAAATCGATTCCGCGGAGGCCGATTCCACGATCTGGCCGCGATACATCACCAGCACGTGATCGCTCATGTGTTCCACCACGGCGAGATCGTGGGCGATGAAGAGATAGGTGAGCCCGAGTTCCTCCTGGAGGTCCTGGAGCAGATTGACGATCTGGGCCTGCACGCTCACGTCGAGCGCGCTCACCGGCTCATCGCAGACGATGAACTTTGGCTTCACTGCGAGAGCGCGGGCGATCCCGATGCGCTGCCGCTGCCCGCCGCTGAACTCGTGCGGATAACGTTCCAGCATCTCGGGCTTGAGGCCGACTTGTTTCATGAGCTCGGCCACCCGCTCGCGCCGGTCGCCGCGGTTCATCTGCGGGAAATGAATCTCCAGCGCCTCGCCAACGATTTGGAGGATGGTGTGGCGTGGATTGAGCGAGCCGAACGGATCCTGAAAGATCATCTGCATCTCGCGCCGCAACGGACGGAACTCGTTTTCCGACAGGGGAAGGATGCTCTGGCCATCGAAAATGATTTCGCCGGACGTGGCGGGGATGAGTTTGAGGATCGTTTTGCCGATGGTCGATTTGCCGCTGCCGCTCTCTCCCACCAGACCGACGGTCGTGCCCGCCTCGACCTCGAAGCTCACGTCGTCGACCGCCTTGATGTCATCAATGTGGCGGCGGAGCACGCCACCGGTGACCGGGAACCAAGTGCGAAGATTGCGAACGGAAAGGAGAGACATGATCAGGAGCGGTGGAGGAAAGCGGTGAGGGGGCTGGTGGCCGAGGCGGTGTCCAGCGGCGCACCGAGGCCGAGGAGAAAGGCTTCGCGCCCCGCTTCGACGGCCATTTTGAACGCCCGCCCCATGCGCGCCGGATCGGCCGCGATGGCGATGGCGGTATTGACGAGCACGGCATTGGCGCCCATCTCCAGCGCTTCCGCCGCCTGGCTGGGCGCGCCGAGGCCGGCATCGACAATGACTGGGACGGTCGCCTGTTCGATGATGATCTCGATCTGCGCCCGCGTTTCGATTCCGCGATTGCTCCCGATCGGCGACCCGAGCGGCATCACCGTCGCCGTGCCGACATCCTGCAAGCGCTTGGCGAGCACCGGGTCGGCATTGATGTAGGGCAGCACGACGAAGCCTTCGCGTACCAATTGCTCCGCCGCCTTGAGCGTCTCGATGGGATCGGGTAGCAGGTAGCGTGGGTCGGGATGAATCTCGAGCTTCACCCACTTCGGCAACCCCGACGCCGCCGCGAGGCGGGCGAGGCGCATGGCTTCCTCGGCATTCATCGCGCCGCTCGTGTTTGGCAGCAGCAGGTATTTCTGTGGATCGATGAATTCGAGGATATTCGCGAAACGGTCACCTTTGCCGGTGAGATCGGCCCGGCGCAGCGCCACCGTCACGATCTCGCAGCCACTCGCTTCCAAGGCGGAAGCCATCGATTCGTTCGAGGAAAATTTGCCCGTGCCGAGGAGGAGGCGGGAGCGAAATTCGCGGCCGGCGATGAGCAGGGGATCGGGCGTACTGGGCATGTCGGCGGCGACCGTAATGGAAGACCGTCGCTATTTCCACCCTGTTACTGGATTCACGACACCTTTCTCAGGACCCGCCGGGCGCGCATCGTCTGCCAGATGGTGAGCAGCAGGGGCAGCCAGGCGACGCTGAACAGGATCGGATAACGCAGGATGGTATTCGCGTAGTTGAAGAAAGGAATGGCGTCGATGGCCTGGCGGGCGGTGTCGTTGTTGGTGTGAGTCGCGTAGGCGTTCTGGCCCACGGCGAAGTCGCGGGCCGCGGCCATGCCGCCCTCGGCGGCGTGCCAGCCCAGCGCGCAAGCGCCGTGGGCGTAGTAGGCGATGGCCAGACCACCGGTCGCGCCCCACAGGCCGAGGGCGATGCCGGCGAAGGCGAATACCCCGAGCGAAGCTCCGCCGATGGCCATGAGGCCGAGGGACGCCCCGCCAATGCTGATGCCGCCCACGGACAAGCCGCCGACCGCCACGAGTACGCCGATGGCCATATCCCCGATGGCGATCCAGCCGACGGCCGGGCGCAGTTTTTCACCATATTGCCGTCCGGTCCGGATATGCACGAGCGGCAGGCCGAGCAATGTCCATGCGCTCTTGTATTCGAAGGTCTTCCACGCTTCCGCGCGCCGGGCGGCGAGCCTGGCATCGGGCTGGGTAGTCCGCTTTTTGACCAGCCGGGAGTGGGCGCGTTTGAAGCGCACAATGAGGATCGCCAGCAACGCGCCGTAAAGGATCGGCACGCCCGCGACCAAGGTGACGGCCAGCCATGTGTAATCATGCCCCAACCGGTTCTGAAACGGAATGGCCAGCCCCCAGAACACGAGAAAACCCAGCACCAGCGCGATCATCTGGGTCGCGTAACCGCGGATCAGCTTCCGTTCCTCGGCGGATTCCGCGCTGTCCAGGCTGGCCTTGATGCCGAACCACGCACCGAGCCCTCCCGCAACTGGCCCGAGCAGTGCACTGCACACGCCGAGCACCCCGATGCCCACGATGGAAACGCCGCTCTTCGCCGCCGCCGTGCCGAGCGTGGCCGCCGCCGCCGAGGTCTTCATCAGCGGCAGTGACGCCAGCACGCCCAGGGTGAAAGCGCGGCCTGGCGTGCTCATCCGCAACGCGCCTTCGACAAAAAGCGCCACCTGTTCCTGCAAAAGCTTGCGACCCCGCGAGAGCCGTTGCTTCGCCGTGTCCTCGGTCAGTTCCAGCGCCGCCGCCACGTGTTCCACCGACTTGCCCTCGCGATAAAAAAGAATGAGCGGCTCGCGATAGTTCTCCGGGATCCGCTCCAGCGAACGCCACAGGATCGCCGCCTCCTCCCGCGAGATCGCTTCTTCCACCGGCCCCCGTGCGGGCTCCTGGTGCTCATCCTCCAGTTCCTCTGCCGCGCATACCGGTTCGCGTCCTTCGCGCCGTCGTGTATTCGCTCCCAGCCGCCGGGCGATGCCGCACAGCCAAGGCCGCAGCTTCTCCGGCTCGCGCAGTTGCCGCAGTTCCTTCCAAGCGGTCAGAAAGACCTCCTGCGCCAGGTCCTCGCTCCGGCTCAGGCTCCCTGTGGCATTGTAAGTGAGCGAACAAACCAGCGTCTGATAGCGCGCCACGATCTCGGCAAACGCCCCAGCCCCTTCCGCCAGGCAGCGCTGGACCAGATCGGCATCGTTGGGGGCTTCGGCGACGGCGGACATGAGACTGGATTGGATCATAGCACCGTCGAAGTGGTCGACGGAGGGGAAAAGGTGACAGGGAATGTTGGGGGCAGTGCTCAGTTCTTAGTGCTCAGTAGAAGGCGGTCCTGAGAGTCGGTGCTGCTCGGGTGGATGAGGTTGATGGGTGCGATTCGGTGCGATTATCTCTGAGAGAAGAGCAACGACACGATCAAAGGCGATTGGGTGCAACCGCGGAGGAGCGCGATTCCCGGAAGGGAAAAGGTGCGCGGCCTGCATCCTCCTGAGAAAATTTGGAGGCTTGAGAAGGCTTGATTCGGCTTGATGCGCGACCGCCGCCGCCAACCTTTCATTTGGTGGCCAAGCCTCGCTTTTTAAAAAACTCGCACCTTAAATCGGCTTAAGGGGGCTTAAGGCACCTTAAATCGGCCTCCTTTCTTCGCCCGGGCGCCTTGACTGAATCCCTCGCGAATGGCTGGCGGGAATTGGCCGGTCCTGCCGTGGAAAATCGTCGGAGTTCATGGCGGGGAAGTATGGCATAACACGGCGCAAAAAGTGCATCGCTCCATTGGCTCCATTGGTTCCATTGCGGAAAATCTTCCCGCGAGGACCAATAAAGCGTCCGACGCATTGGTGGATGCCTCGCGCCCAAACTCCATTTGGGCGCGCACTTGGGAGCGAGATTCCATCTCGCATGGCGGGGGTGCTCTCCGGGCAGGCTTCCTTCGTTTGCTCTATGCGCTCAGCGCCAGGGATCAGACTTCAACACCGGCACCGCTCCCGCCAGCCATTCATGCGCCGACGAATACCGCCAATGTTCCGGCGACGCCGCCATTCCGCGCTTCACCGGGTTATTGTGCACATCCTCCAGCTTTTGCAGCATGATCTCGTCGCTCACGATGGCTTGGGGATGCACGCCCTCCTGCCAGACTTGATGCGCGCTGGCCGTCTTGTGCGCCGCACAGTAGTAGGCCAGTTGATTGAGCAGCCATTCGCGCCGCTCTTCGCGCAGTTGCTTGAGTAGCGCGCCGGCGGTGAAGCGCTTCCAATCGCGGATTGTGTCGGCGAGAGACGGCCCGGCGACGATGGCGTGGAAATGGTTGTCGAGGATCACCCAGGCATGCACCCGGAGCTGCTTATGGACGCGGCAGTGCTCGAGTGAGCGGACGAGAATGTCGCAACAGGCGGCCGTGGTGAAAATCGGGAGCCATATTCGATCACCGTCGCGGTGATGAAGTGTGCGACATCAGGCTCGGTAATGCGGTAGCGGCTGCGCATGCGCAGCAGGATACGGGCAATGGAGTTGCCGGGACAAGTGCGCGCCCAAATGGAGTTTGGGCACGAGCGCACAAGAACGCACAAGCTGCCGCCGCTCGGAGAGCGCCGCTACCGCGCAGGGTCGAAGCCGCGCAACGGGGAAGTTGGGCTTGTTCTTTTGAGGGGGAGGGAACGTCGTCCTCCGCGCCGACTAGGCGGCGGAAGCGGCGGTGGCCGTCTTGCGCTGGGCGGCGGTCTCGGCGAACTTCGCGTTGAATTCCGCGGCGGTGGCCAGGAAGGAGGCCAGGCCCTTGGGGATGCCTTGGTACTCGCGGCCGGTTTTCTTCACCACGCCGGCGGTGACGAGATTCTGCAGCTTCTCGTAGGCGCGGAGGCGCAGCATTTCTTCGCCGCCGCTCGCCGCGTTGCGGGATTTGAGGTTCGCATGGACGACATCGAAGAGCGCTTTGAACTCAAAAGACGCCTTCCCAGTGAGCACGTTGGCCAGCTCCTCAGCTACGCGATCTGGACCCCGACGTGAAAAGCCGTAATTATTCTTCATCCGAATCTATAGCAGGTTTGCAACGAATAGCGAACGGTATTCGCGGCGAGCCCTTTACGGGAGGTTGGCGGCCCTCGTTGGGCGGTATCCTTCAGCGACTAGATGCGAAAGTAGGCGCGGGCGGGACGCCGGCCGAGGGCGAGGTAGGCGGAGATGGCGAGGGAGATGAGGGTTGCGCCGACACCAGAGAGCCAGAGGCGCTGGCCGATCTGGATTTTGAGGAAGAAGAACCAGACGCCGATGGACGGGACGGCGTAGAGGGCGGCGGCGAGGAGGGCGAGAATGCGGGTGGTACGCCAGGCCCACCGGCGGCGGGTGAGGACGCCCCGGAGCAACAGGATAACGACCGGCAGGACGAAGAGGCTGCGGGCGATCTGGCCGTTGTGCCGGACCAGGGAATCGGAAGTCTCAAGGGTGAGCAGGCCGATGAAGGCGATGAGGATGAGGGCGACGAAGAGGATGCTGCGAGGCAGGGCGGCGACGGCGGGCGCAGGGGTGATGGGATGGGTGAGTTCGTGGGGATCGGCATTCATTGTACCGACCAAGTGGTTCGAGAGGGCGGAAAGGTGACAGTTTTTCCGTTCTGCTCGTTGGAGTGATCCTCATTTCCAATGAACGGGAGGCGGCTATAATGGCTCGGAACGCTCCTCCCCCCGCCATGACCCTCTTGCGATTACTTCCCAATTTTGGCAGCAGGCTGATGGCGCTCGGCGCGCTTTTCTTCGCGACCGTTGCGGTTCAGGCCGGGGAGGTGACAGGCCGGGTGGAAGTGGTGCGCATTCCCAAGGCTTCCGAGGTGATGCAGGCGCGGCGTGGTGCGGATGGGACGATTCATGTGCTCTTCGATGCGGCGGATGGTCCGCGGTATGTGAAATCGAGCGACGGCGGGAAGACCTTCAGCGCGCCGCTGGCGCTGGTGGACCAGGCATCGCAGAAACCGGGACTGATCTTTTCCACGTGGGACTTCGCGGTGGGTCCGGATGGGCGGGTGCACGCGGCACTGGGCAATAATGCCTGGAAGTTGAAGCTGCCGCAGGAGGAACGGGGCCTATTTTACGCCACGCTCGCCCCGGGGGCGAAAGCCTTTTCGCCACTGCGGAATCTGAATCATCAGCCGAGTGAAGGTTTCTCGCTGGCCGCGGGCGAGCGCGGTGCCGTGACGGCGAGTTTTCTCGCGGGCAAGATCTACACGATGGCTTCGCGTGACGGGGGCGAAACCTTCAGCAGGAGTGCGGAATTCAATCCTTCGCTCGATCCCTGCAAGTGCTGCACGACGAGCACGACCTACGGGCCGGATGGCCGGTGGGCGCTGCTTTATCGAGAGGAGACGAATAACGAACGCGATATCTATCTGGTGCTGGCGGATCAGCGTGGCGGCCAGCCAACGCGCACGCGGATCAGCAGCACGCCTTGGAAACTGGAAGGTTGTCCGATGACCTATTTCACGATCCGCGGGACCGACCAGGGCTATGTGACCGCATGGCCGACCAAGGGCCAAATCTACTTCGCCCGACTGGACAAGGACGGTGCGGTGCTGCCACCCGGCGAGATCAAAACGCCCGGCACGAACGGGATGCGCACCGGCATCCTCGCCTTGAGCGCGAGCGACGGAGCGACGCTCATCGCCTGGAAAAACCAGAATGTGTTGGGCTGGCAACTCTATGACTCCGCCGGGCAGCCGCAGGGAAGCCCCGGCTCCGCACCGAGCCCGGGCAGTGGGGCTGCCGGTGTGGCGCTGCCGGGTGGGCGGTTCATGTTATTCCCGTAAGCAACAGGTATCGCGATGAAGAGTACGATCCTGCGGGTCTTATTATTAGCGCTTTCGCTTTTACTCACCGGGTGTGTCGACACGGAGCTAAAGGTTGCGAATCACACCGGTGGCGAGATTCAGTTGACGACCCACCACACCCTCAGGACTTACACCATCCCGGCAGGGGCGACACGCCGGGTGCCGCATACCATCGGCACGATCACCATCGCTGCTCCAGGGAATGTGGTGTGGAGCTATGAGGTCGTCGACGTGACGCGCCTCGAGTCCGAGGTGACGAGGGGTGTGCAACGGCTCGTCCTGCCGCTCCAGGTCAACGGAGATGGGACGATCGTCCTGCCGTCGGGTCGCAAGATAAAGCCGAGCGGAAAGATAGTACCGCTGCTTCCGCGCTCATGAGGCCGTAGTGGGCACGTGCCCTTCGGCGCGCATGAACTCAGCGAGGGTGCGGTCGTCGGCGTGGGCGGAATGCGAGAGGGCTTGGTGGACGCCCTGGAGATCGGCGGCGGAGCGATTCTGGCCGAGCTTGAATTTGCCTTCGAGGCGGGTGAGCGGGATTTCGAAAGCGACGATGCCGCGGATCATTTTGTCGAGATACTCGGCAGGAAGCTCGCCGGGCCACGGTTGTTCAAGGGAGGATTCGTAGAAAGAGATCGTTTCGCGGAGGAGCGCGACGATGCGGTCGGGGTCGTCGAAAATGGCGGGAATGCCGTAAGCGTGGACGACGGCGTAGTTCCAGGTCGGGACGGCGGGCGCGGTCTCATACCACGAAGGGGAGATGTAGCCGTGCGGCCCGTGGAAGATGGCGAGTGCTTCGCGGCCCTCGGCGAAATGCTGCCACTGGGGATTGGCCCGCGCCAGGTGCGCGATGAGCGTTCCGTGCTCACCCAAGTCGGGGCGAAAGAGCATCGGGAGGTGGCTGGCAAACGGCGTGGCGCCGTCCTGGGTGATGAGCGTGGCAAAGCTATGCTGGCCCAGGAAAGCGGAGAGCCGGGTTTTGTCCTCAATACGAAAGGCGGAGGGGATATACATCGGAAAGGGGCGCGTAGCTGAGGGCGAGCTCGCCTGCCGGGAGCGCGAGAGATTCCATTTATGCCGTCTCCAGCGGAAAGAAGATGGTGTTGAGGGACTCCAACCCCTCGGCGAAAAAGCGATCGCGCACGGCGCGAACATAGTGGCGCGAGATGGCGTTCCCGGCGGAACGTTTGCCCAGCGAGACTTCATAGGTGCGCGGGAGCAGACCGCCTTTGCCGTGGCGCGCGGCGCAGAGCATGTGCAGCGTCTGGGCGATGCGCCACGGGTCGCCGCTGAGGATGGAGGTTTGCGCCAGCGTGCGGTCGCACAGGTCCAGGTCGATGGCGGACTTCGCGAGGAGGCACAGGCCGCCGTTGACGCGCGACCAGATCTTGATGCCGAGCTCGCCGCGCGCCTCTGCCGCGTTGATGAGGGAGCCTTCCCTGGCGTCTTCGTTGAACCAGCATTCATCCGCGCCGCCTGCCACCCAGTCGAGGATTTCGCGCGGGTAATTGAAGAAGAGCAAATCGCTATCGAAGAGGAGGAAGCGTCCGCCCGGGGTGAAATGCGTCACGTCGAACAGCTTGAGGGCGAGCGGGTGGAGCTTGCGGAAGTCCGCGCAGAAGGGAAAAGCGTGCAGCAGGGGCCCGACCGCCGCGTCCGCTTCACGCCGGTCGATGATCCGGGCGCCGGGGAGGAGTTTTCCGAGAGTCTCGGAGGCTTCCTTGGGTAAAGTGCCGTCGTCGTGAATGAAGATCGGCCAGGCGTGTTCGCTGAATTGCAGCCAGCTCGCGAGCATCCACGCGGCCAGCCGCCAGTCTTTTCCGCTGGTCAGCACGTGGATGGGCGGCGCGCCGGCGATCTCCTTCCCCAACGGCCATGACCAATCCACGATGCGCGGGAGCACCTTGGATGCATGGTAACGGGCGCTACCGCGCCAAAGCCGCCCGGGTGAAATCATGCCCGACTATGACGCTCAAACCGGCGGTCGTGGCAAGCGCGACTTACACATTCCAGTGCCAGCACGTCAGCCGCCAGTCTTCGCCATCGCTCGCCACGGCGCCGGCGTAGCCGGAGGCAGGGCAGAGGTTGCGCGCTCTGAAACTCTGGCTGCGGGAAGGGGAGACGAGACCCACGCCCTCCGCCTTCAAGCAGGCTTCCTTGCGCGTCCACAAGTCGAAAAAGCGCGCGACGCGTTCTTCCGGCGGGGCGGTCCGCAGCTCCCACGCTTCCGTGGGGTCGAAATACTGTTCGACGATCGGCTCGTATTCGATTTCCCGTTCCATCCGCTCCACATCCACGCCGACCTCGCGTCCCCGCGCCACGGCAATGAGGGCGAGATCACCGGAGTGGCTGAGATTGAAGCGGAGGTCGGTGAAGGTCTGGACGAGCACCGGTTTGCCGTGTGGCCCGGCGCGAAATTCGAGCTCTTGCGGATCGACCAAAAGATAGTTGCCGAGCACCATGCGCAGCGCGCCGTGGGCGGCGATGAAGCGCTCCTGGTCCACGGGGCGGGTGAAGCGCCGCGTGCGCAGGATCTCCTCGCGGGAGAGGACGGCTTCCGCCCCGGCGAGACGGCGGGGCTCATCCAGCGTGGCGCGCCAAAGATGGATTTCCCCGGTTTCCAGGCGCGGACGTACGGGACCGGCCGGCCAGGCGGGCAGGGGATGATCTGAAACTGCGGGTGAGGCAGGCACAGTGGTGATCCATAGCACGAGCAGCGCCACTTTACTCCGCATTTTTAGCCAATAGGGAACGGATGCTGCTATTGCAACCGCCACGCTCATAAAGTAGCCTATTTTGAATGTCCCACAGCCTAGGAATCGCCGCTTCTCCAGAGGAATCCCTCTCTCCGCATGAGACAGTCGTGCAGGCTGGGCAGCCTTGGTTTCACGTGGACTGGGGCGAGCTCTGGGACTATCGCGATTTGATCTACCTGCTGGTGCGGCGCGACTTCGTCTCGAAGTACAAGCAGACCGTCCTTGGCCCGGTTTGGTTCATCCTCCAACCGCTGTTGATGACGGCGGTTTTTACGGTCATTTTCGGCGTCGTGGCCAACATTTCGACGGACGGGTTGCCCAAGACGCTCTTCTATTTTTCCGGCATGGTGATGTGGAGTTACTTCGCGCAGAACCTCAATACGGCGACGACGATCTTCACGACGAATGCCTATCTCTTTACGAAAGTGTACTTTCCCCGGCTCGTCGTGCCCCTGGCGACGGCGCTTTCCAATCTGTTCTCTTTCGCCATTCAGTTCGTCACGTTTCTCGCCTTTTATGCCTGGTTCAAGCTCTTCACCGCGGCCGGGGCGGAAATCATGATCCGCCCGGCGGCTCTGCTGCTCCCGCTGGAGTTGATCCATCTCATTGTCCTCAGTCTCGCGGTGTCGCTGTGGATGTCGGCGCTGACGGCGAAATATCGCGATTTCACCCACCTGATGGCGTTCATCGCGCAGATCTGGCTCTATGTCACGCCGGTCGTGATTCCCATCTCGAGCTTTCCCAAGGCCTGGCGGTGGGTACCGGCGGTGAATCCGATGACCGCCCTGGTCGAGTGGTTCCGTTACGCCTTTCTCGGGAGAGGCACTGTCACGCTCCAATCGATCGGGCTTTCGGTCGCGATCACCGTGGTTCTCTTTGTCAGCGGCGTGGCCTTTTATCAGCGCACGGCCCGCACCTTTGCGGACACGGTATGAGCCGCCCGATCATCGAAGTCGAAGCGATTTCCAAGCGGTACCGGCTGGGTGATCTCGATGCCGGCTCGTTTCGCGAAGAGCTCCATCGCCTCTGGGCGCGCGTGCGCGGAAAGACCCCGCCCCGGGCGTCCGCCGACCGCGATTTTTGGGCGTTGCGCGACGTTTCCTTCGAAGTGCAGGCGGGGGACGTCCTCGGCGTAGTCGGTCGCAATGGCGCGGGCAAGAGCACCTTGCTCAAGGTGCTTTCCCGGATCACGGAGCCGACCTCCGGCCGCGCTGTGCTGCGGGGCCGCGTGGCTTCCCTGCTGGAAGTCGGCACCGGCTTTCACCAGGAATTGAGCGGGCGGGAGAACGTCTATTTGAACGGAGCGATTCTCGGCATGCGGCGCGCGGAGATCGACCGGAAGTTCGACGAGATCGTGGCTTTCGCCGAGGTGGAGAAATTCATCGATACGCCGGTGAAACGCTACTCCAGCGGCATGCACGTGCGGCTGGCCTTTGCCGTCGCCGCGCATCTCGAACCGGAGATCCTGCTCATCGACGAAGTGCTCGCCGTGGGCGATGTGGCCTTCCAGAAAAAATGCCTGGGCAAGATGGAAGGGGTCTCGAAGTCGGGGCGCACGGTGCTTTTCGTGAGCCACAACATGAGTGCGGTGGAAACGCTGTGTCCGCGCTCCATCTTCGTCGATCATGGCACCTGCCAGGGCACTGCGCCGTCGGTGGAAATCATCGCGCGATATTTGCAGCAAAACGGTGCGCACGACGGGACGAGTACGCTGGCCATGGAACGGGTGCAGAACGATGGAACCGCCGAGTTTCTGAATTGCCGTATTCGCAACCAGGCCGGCGAGGAAGGGGCGAGCCCGAAGACGAATGAACGCTTCACGTTGCTGATCGGCCTCCGCGTGCACCAACCGGTGCGCTTCCCGGTGTTCGGGCTGGAGATTCGCAACCATATCGGCACGGTGATGACCTTGGTGAATACGACGGAGCAGGGGTATCAATTTCCGCCGATGGAGCCCGGGGATTATGAAGTCGCCATCGCGGTCGGCCCCATTTCCTACCTGCCCGGGCTTTACCGGATCTCGATCAATTTCGAAAATCCCAGCGGTCACTTCTATATCAAGGCCGAAGATGCCATCCATCTCGAGGTCGCGTCGTCGCCGCTCTATGGCACGCTGGAGCTCGATTCGCGGTGGGGGTGCGTCTACACGCCCATTCGCTACGAAATCACCCCCGTTCGGTCGGCGGCACTCGCGGAGGTATGAGTATCTCGGTGGTGGTTCCCACGCTCAACCGCTGGGCGTTCCTCGACGAGTGCCTGGCCAGCCTCGCTGCGCAGACGTTGACCGGTTGGGAAGCTATCATCGTCAATGACGGCTCCAACGAGCCGGATACCATGGGGATACGTGAAAAATGGAGCGACTCCCGCTTTCGTTGGATCGATCATCCGCGCCCCCGGGGGGTGTCCACGGCGAGGAATGCGGGCATCAACATCGCGCGGCATCCCCTCGTCTTCACGCTGGATAACGACGACATGCTCTATCCGCGTTGCCTGGAGCGGCTCCATGCAGCGCTCGAGGATCCCGCGGTCGATTGCGCCTACGGGGATTTCGAATTCTTCGGCTCGGCATCGCACGTCCACTGTTTCGAAGACCTGGAACTGTCCCGGCTGGCGGTGACGCAGTTTATCCCGGCACAGATCCTCATGCGGAAATCGCTTTGGGCCAGGGCGCGCGGCTACGCGGAAGACCCGTGCTTTCTCCCCGGTAATGAGGATTGGGATTTCTGGCTTTCGGCGGCCGAGTGCGGCTTTCGCTACTGCCATCTGCGGGAGACACTTTATCGTTACCGCGTGCATCCCGGCGGCATGAGCAAGACCAATCTCGCCCGCCAGGATTACCGCACCCGCGACGGGATGTATCGGCGGCACCGGAAATTTATCGATCGCCACTCCAGCCGCGAAGAGTTTGTCGGCTCAGGCTATTGGCGCTCGGCCTCCGCTTTTTGCCGGAAGGGCACGATCCTGAAATCCCTGGCCTTGGGATTGCGCGCCTTCGCCGTGCGGCCCGACGTTCTCCTGGCGCGGGATCTCCTCCGGCGCAACCTGATGCAGGCACTGGGAAATCCGTCATGATCGGGCAGGTCATCAACGCGGTGCTCAAGCGATTCGATCGCCGGCTGCAGTGCGCGTCCACGTATCACCTGGTGGAGCAGAAGCGGCTCGCGTTGCAGGAGCTGTTCACGCTGGCGGGTTCGAGCGAGGATGAGCCGGTCACGCTCGAGGGGATTGTCTTCTCTAAGGATCGCCCCACGCAATTGCATGCCCTGCTGGATTCGTATCGCCGCCATGCGGCGGATCCGGTCCCGCTCCATGTCATCTACAAGGCGACGACGAGCGCACACGAGGCCGCCTATCGGGAGGTCTTCGCCTGCTTCGACAGCGCGCTGGTTCGCCCCGTGCCGCAGGGCGTATTCAAGGACGACCTCGTCAAATTGCTTGGCGGCTTGAAATGCTCCCGCATCGTCTTCCTGGTCGATGACATCATCTTCATCGAGCCGTTTGCCTTTGCGGATTTGCTGTCCTTCGATCCGCTCAGATTTATCCCCACTCTCCGACTCGGCTGCGGCCTGACGGAATGCTATACCCGGAGCAAGCCGCAGATCGAGCCACCCTACCTGCCGGGGATCACCACGGATCCGCGCCTGGTTGTCTGGCGGTGGAAAGATGGCGAGCACGATTACGGATTTCCCTTGTCCGTCGATGGCCAGATCTATAGCCGCCGGGAGATAGCCGTTATCGCGAGGTACGGCGAATTTCGCGCGCCGAACACATTCGAAAACGCGCTCCAGGTCTACAACGAGGAATTCGCCGGGCGCTATGCCGTCGCTTACAAAAAAGCCCGCCTGGTCAATGTCCCGCTGAATCGCGTCCAGGAGGAATGGGACAGCCGCCACGCCGGGCTGCACGAGGACAAACTGCTGGAATCCTGGCACCAGGGCTTGCGCTGGGACGTGGCCGCGCTGGATGGTTACCGGAATCGCAGCACCCATGAGGAAGTGGAAGTTCAACTGGTACCGCGATGATGGCTTTCTGTCGGCCCGCCTCCTGCTAATACACTTTATCCAATGACCCCGAGACCCGAACGAAGCATGAGGCAGGAGTATCTTGTTTTTGGCCGGCCTCTGATCGGTGAAGAGGAGATTGCCGAGGTCGTGGCCAGCATGCGTGCGGGCTGGCTCGGAACCGGCCCGAAAGTCGCGGAATTCGAGCGGCGCATGGCGGAATACAAGGGAGTAAAACACGCCGTGGCGGTCAACTCCTGTACCGCCGGGCTGCATCTGAGCTGCGTCGGCCTCGGCATTCAGCCGGGCGATGAAGTCATCACCACCGCCATGACCTTTTGCGCGACGGTCAACGCCGTCGTGCATGCCGGTGCGATCCCGGTGCTCGCGGATATCGATCCCGTTTCCAAGAATATCGATCCCGACGAGATTCGCCGGCGGATCACTCCGCGGACGCGGGCGCTGCTGCCGGTCCACTATGCGGGGCGTGCTTGCGACATGAGCGCGATCATGGCGATTGCCCAAGAGCACAACCTGCTCGTGATCGAGGATTGCGCGCACGCCATCGAGACCGAATGGCACGGCCAAAAAGCCGGCACTTTCGGGAACTGCGGCGTCTTGAGCTTTTACGCCACGAAAAATATCGTCACCGGCGAAGGCGGCATGATCCTCACGAATGACGATGCGGTGGCGGCGCGGATGAAGAATCTCGCCTTGCATGGCCTTTCCAAGGACGCCTGGAAGCGGTTCTCTGACGATGGCTACCGGCATTACGACGTCGTGGAGATCGGCTTCAAATATAACATGATGGATCTCCAGGCCGCGATCGGCATGCACCAGTGCGATCGCATCGAGGCGATGAGCCAACGCCGCCAGGAGCTTTGGCAGCGTTACAACGCCGCCTTTGCGGATTTGCCGATCGGCACACCGGCTCCTCTCGAGCCGAATAGCCGCCACGCCTTGCATCTCTACACGATCGAAGTCGATCCTGCGCGCTGTGGCGTGGAACGCGATGTCTTCATGCAAACGCTCCACCGGCGAAACATCGGCACGGGCGTCCATTATCGCAGCATTCCGGAATACACGGTCTACCAGCAGCGGTACGGCTGGCGGCCCGAGGAGTGGCCTCACGCCGCGTGGGTTGGGAGGAGCACCGTTTCCCTGCCATTTTCCGCGGCGCTCACCGACGAGGACGTGGAGGATGTCATCTTCGAGGTTCGCCGCGCGCTCCGGGCATGAGAGTCCTGCACGTCGTTCAACCTTTCCTGCGCATCTCGGAGAACTGGATCTATCCGCAAGTCATGCGGGTGCCTGGAGTGGAGCCCGGCGTGCTTACCTCGGAGCGGGAGAACGAACCGCAGTTCCCCGCGGAAGGGATTCATTTTATCCACAATCCGCCGCGCTGGAGCCAGGGTGCGGGGCTTCCGCGCTTGTTTAATTCCCTGTGCTTCCGCCTGGGCCGGGGCGCCGTCGTCGCGACCATGGCCGCGCGACGCTGGCAGCCCGATTTGATCCATGCGCATTTCGGACAGAATGGATGGGAGATGCTCGAACTGCGGCGCCAGCTCGGCGTCCCGCTCGTTTGCTCATTCTACGGGATGGACGCCTGGCAGCTTCCGTTCACCCAGCCGCTCTGGATCGAGCGGTATCGCGGGCTCTTCGCGGAAGGTGCGCTGTTCCTCGTGGAAGGCCCCGCCATGCGCGGGCGGTTGGTCGCCATTGGCTGTCCGCCGGAAAAGGTGCGCATCTGCCGCATCGGTGTGCCCGTGGAAAATCTTCCCTTCACGGCGCAGCCGGCCGCCACTCCGCTGCGCATCGTGATGATCGCGCGTTTTGTGGAAAAGAAAGGTTTCGAGGACGGCCTGGCGGCCTGCGCCGCGGCGCGGAAGCTAGGCACGGACCTGACCGTGGAAATCATCGGTGACGGGACGGACGCCGTGGGTCAGCGAATCAAATCGCAACTGCAACTTTTGGCGGCCAGTTCCGAGTTGGAAGGCCGGGTGAAGTTCCATGGCTTTCTCAAGCCCGCGGAAGCGCGAGCGGTCATTTGTGCCAGCGATGTGTTTCTCTGCCCGAGCAAGTTGAGCAGCGATGGCGATGCGGAAGGCGGATCGCCGGTGGCTCTGACGGAGGCGATGGCGCTCGGGTTGCTCTGCATCGGCACGCGCCATTGCGATATCCCGGAAGTCATTCGCGACGGCGAGACCGGGCTGCTGGCGGATTCCGGCGACGTTGCCGGGCTGGCCGCACTCATCGCCCGGGCGTCGGCTGCACCCACCGAAATGCTCGTCCTCCGCCGCCGGGGTCGTGAACACATCGTGGCGAATTTTTCCTCCGCACAACAACTCCAGGACTTGCGGACCGCGTACGATGAACTGCGCGGGCCCGCCGGGCTTCCGCGGACCAGGGGCGTATGATTTTCATTGTTCCGCTCCAGAGCCCGCAGGTGTCGCGCGATTGGGGTCATGTCTCCCGGCTGGCGGTGCGCGGCCTGAGCTCGATCTGCCAGCAGACCAAGGGGGACTTTCGCGTCTTCCTCATCTGCAACGAACCCCCCGCCGGGCTGAAGCCGCATCCCGCGTTGACGGTCATTGCGGAGGACTTTCCGGTGCCATTCGAACGCGGGGCCGCGCGGATGCATGATAAGTGGCGAAAAGTCAAACGAGGGCTCATCGTGGCGCGGGATTTTGCACCCGCGCATTATATGTGCGTCGACGCGGACGATTGCGTCCACCGGGACCTGGCGGCGTTCGCCGATGCGCGTCCGCACGAGATGGGATGGTTCATGGAGACGGGTTACATGCACGACGAAGGCAGCCGCTGGCTCTTCCGGCGGGCTCAATTTGAGGCGACGTGCGGGAGTTCCTCCATCGTCCGTTGTGAGCTCGCTGATCTGCCGTCCTCGATGGAAGACGATGACGAACAGTTTCCCATTCTGCGCTTCGGCCACAGCGCGATTCGCGCCGGCATGATCGAACTCGGGCGACCGCTCGCGGAGTTGCCCTTCATCGGCGCGATCTACAATACCGGGACCGGGGAAAATGACAGCGAAGTCGCGGTGCGAAGCTGGCGCGGAGCGAGGATGTTGCTGCAAAAAATCACGAAATCCCGCCTGCTGACCACTGCGGTTCGCGAGCAATTCGGACTGTACGAGTTGGAATCGTGAGCGCTGCTGGAAACAGCCGCGAGTGACCGCTCATTTGCGGGTCTCGGTTTGCGCCAGGATCCGGCCGATTTCTTCGCCGATGATGTTGAGGTGGGAGGTCCGCGCGACGCAGCTATCGTGCTCGCCGGGGACGAGCACGAGTTCGACATCATTGCAGACGTCCGTCCAGCCATCGGCTGGCCCTTGGGCCGAACCGCTTTTTTCATCCTGCGGCCAGAGGAGAACGACCCGGCCACCGAAACGCTGCGGCACATAGCCAAAGAATGCTTCGTAGTAGGCCCTGCCCTTGGCCTCGTTCTGATCCGTCTTCTGGACGTGATCGGTGGGTCCTTCTTCGCTCGCCGGAAGTGCGGCCGCTTTTCGGCCGAAGATGCGTCGCACGATGCGCGCCAGCTTGTTGCGGACGCGCCGGAGTTGCTCGGCCGGAGGGTGGGTGACCAGGTCTGCGACCGCGCGGGCATAGTGCACCTTGACCCCTCGCAGAAAATGGAACTTATCTCTCCAGCGCAAAAACCTTCGCTGTTTCGTCACGGCGTCTTCCGAAAGTAACTTGCTGACCACGTCGACCAGTCGCTTGACCCCACGGCAATGGGCATTGGTCCCGTTGGCAAAGAGCATGATCACGAGCGGAGGCTCACAGCCCGCCGCTTCCAACTGGCGCGCCGTCTCGTAAGCCACCAAGGCCCCATTGCAGTAACCGCCCAGGATATAGGGTCCTTCCGGCTGGATCTTGCGCAGATCCTGCACCTTGAGCGCCGCCATGTCTTCGATGGTCGTGGGAATGGGATCGCCATTGAGACCGGCGGGGTGCATCGCGTAAAAGGGCCGGTCTTCGCCAATCTGTTGCGCCAGCGTTCGGCAGAAGAAGCCGCCGCCATTGAAGTCCCCGTGCAGGAAAAAGAATGGCGCTTTGGTTCCTTTTTCGTTCAGCAGCACCCACGGACTTTCCGCCGCCTGCAACGCCTGCCGGTCCTTCATCAGCAGGGACAGGTGTTCGATCGTGGATCCGCGGAAAAATGCGCCAAAAGGTACGCGGACACCGAGCTTTTCCTGGACTGTGGCCAGCATGCGCGCGACCAGCAGGGAATGGCCGCCGAGGGCAAAAAAATCGTCATGAATGCCGATCGGATGATGGCGAAGCAGTTCTTCCCAAATCTCGGCGAGCTGACTCTGCACGGAATTTTGCGGGGGTGCATAGTCCGGGGCGACGGGTGGCCCGGATTCCGGGGCCGCGCTTGGAGACGGAGGCAGAAGTGCCGGAATGGGGAATTCGACAACCTGCCGCTTCGGATCCCGGCCGATCTCGTCGAGCAACTGGAGGAAATGACCGGCCAATTCGCCGATGGTCGCCGCGGAAAAGAGGTCCGTGCAATATTGAAACCAGCCGCGCACTGAGCCATCCGCCTGCTCGTAAAGATGGAGGGCGAGATCGACTTGCGTGGCGCGGGACTCGAAGTCGAAGGGAGTGATGGCCAGATCTCCGAGGCGGGCGCGGTCCGCAGGAAGGACCTGGAGAAGGACCTGAAAAACCGGGTTATGGCTCGGGTTATGGTGCGACCTGAGATCCTTCACCAGCATCTCGAAGGGAATATCCTTGTTGGACAGGGCATCGAGAGCGACTTCCTTGTTGCGTCGCAGGAGTTCGAGAAAGGATGGGGTCCCGTTTTGGCGGCAGCGCAAGGCAACGACATTCACAAAATTGCCGATCGACCGGTTCACCTCGGGGACAGAGCGATTGGCGATGGGAGTTCCAATCACGATTTCTTCCGCTTGGGCGTAGCGGGAGAGGATCATCTGGAGCGCCGTGAGAATCGTCACGAAAAACGTGCATCCCTCCTGCGCGGCGAGGGTCGTCAAAGTGGCGACCAGCGGCCCGGGCAGGGAAAGAGGGACGCTGGATCCGGCGAACGACTGCCGGGGGGGGCGCGGTTTTTCGGCGGCAAATTCCAGGAGGGGCAACTCTCCCTCCAATTGGCGCCGCCAATACTCCAGTTGCGGCGCATAACCAGGCTTTGCCAGTTCGGTCTTTTGCCACGCCGAAAAGTCCGCGTATTGGACGGTCAACTCGGGCAAGCGCGCAGGGACGCCGGCCAGCGCAGCGCGATAGAGAGCGTGCAATTCGTCGAACATCAAGCTGACCGAAACGCCGTCACTGACGATATGATGCGCGTTGACCACGAGGACGTGATCATCAGGGCCGAGTTCGAAGAGGGAAACCCGGAGCAGGGGAAGGGCACGGAGATCAAAGGGTTTGACCGCTTCCTGGGCGACGAGGTCCTTGGTTTTTTGCTCACGCTCGTCGAGCGTCTCCTGGTCGAGGCGGATGATATTGATGCGAATCTGTCCCTCAGGATGCACCTCCTGAATGGCGTCTCCCTGGGATTCCGGGAACGTCGTCCGCCACACTTCGTGACGCCGGACGATTTGATGAAAGCTTTCCTCGAGGAGGGCGACATTGAGCGGGCCCATGAGGCGATAGGCGACCGGGATGTTATAGGCCGGGTTGCCGGGGGTCATCTGGTCGATGACCCAAAGCTGATGCTGGGCGAAGGACAGAGGCGCCGGCTCCTGCGGGGAACGTGGAGGCACCTGGTTGACTCGTTTGGCCGGCGCGGCGATGCCCTTCAAGCGTTGCGCGAGCAACCTTTGCTTTTCCGCCGAGAGTGCTGCGGGCTTATCCATCGGAGCGGCCTGTCTGGTATGTCGGACGGCGGAAGACATCGCGCATGTTACTGAGACTCATGGGTCATCAGCGCACCGACTTCATCGTCGGTGAGCTGGGCAATGTCGTGGACCAGTTTTTCGTGAATGAGGAAACTGAGCTGAGCGACGGTCGGCGCCGCAAAAAAGTCGCGCAAAGTGATGTCGACTTCATACAGGCCGCGGAGCTTGGTGACAAGTTGCAAGGCGAGCAGGGAATTGCCACCGAGGTCGAAGAAACTTTCCTCGCGCGCAATGTCCGCGACGCCGAGAGTCTCACTCCAGATATCCGCGAGCATTTTTTCCAAATCGCTGCCGGGCAGCGCGGCCAGTTCTGCGGATGACGGGGCGTCGTCGCTGGTCGCGCCTGTTCTCGTCGTTGACTCCGGGATTTCTTGCGGGCTGACAATGACTTGTGGCAAGCCGGCGTGCAGCGCACGGCGGAAACATTCCAGGCCGTCTTCCGTGCGGATGGCAATCTTCAGCGCCGCTACTTTCCAGTCCGGCATTTCCGCGGAAGGATCGGACTCCGCGAGGATGCCGACCTCCCGCCAGCCTGGCCAATTGATGGCGAGAGCGTGAGTGCCGGGGCGCTGCCGGGAGGCAAAATGGGCGAACGCGTCCAGGTAGGCGTTGGCGGCAGCGTAGTCGATCTGTCCCGCTGGCGCGAGGAAGGAGGCCGTGGAGGAAAACAAGACGAGAAAATCCAGCGCCAGCTTTTCCGAGCACTCGTAAAGGATCTTGCTGCCCTTCAACTTGGGCGCCAACACGGCCTCGGCGGTTTCGCGCTTCTTACTGCTGATGAGTCCGTCGTCGACGATGCCGGCGGTATGGATGACGCCGTGAATCGTTTGATGGCGATCCACCGTGCGCGCGAAGACCTGCTGCATCTGCTCCCGGTCGGTAACATCCGCCACGCACACTTCCACTTCGGCTCCCATGGCTTCCATCGCGAGCAGGCGCTGAATGATCGCGCCTGTAGAGGTGGCGGCATTCGCCAACTCCTGCCATTTCGACTTCTCCGGGAAGGGCGACTTTTTGGTAAGCACCAGCCTCGCCTGGCAGGCCTGCGCAAGATATCCGGCAATCTCCAATCCAATCCCGCCCGTGCCGCCGGTGATGAGATAGACGCCGCGCTCTCGCAAAGCCGGTGCTTCCGCGGCCGGGAGCGGCACGGAAGCGAACTTTCGTTTCCAGCGGTAGGCGCCCCGAAAGGCAATGACGTCGCCGCTCACGGGTTGGGAAAACTCGCTCAGGATGCGCAGACAGTTTGCCTCGGGCAATTCCTCTCGCCCGAGTGGCTGCGAGAGATCGAGGTTGAAACAGGTGGCGTTGGGAAATTCCTTGGGCACGACACCGCACGGTCCCAAGACGGTCGCCATCGCGGGAGAAAGGCTTTCCTCGCCGGTGACCTCGTGGATCTGGGAAGTCACGACGCCGATCGTGACCGGAATGGAAATGTTCAGTTCGCCAATGGCCTGGGCGATGGAGAGAAGACTGAAGAAGCCAGAGTCCTGCTCCTCGCTTCCCGCGGCGCCACCGAGATGCACGATATGAATCTTGCGGTGCAATTGACCGCTAATTTCGCGGAATAACTGGCCGTATTCAGTCCCGCCAAGAGGGACAACGCGGACGGTACCGCCCGTCGATGAGAGGCAACGCCGGAAAGGCTCCGCGTGCTGGGGCTGCTCGGCGAACACCAGCCACAAGCATCCTTCGTCACTCGCAGGCGGCGCGAATCGTGAGGGAAGGAGGGCGCGTTCCCAGGATGGCACGTAGAACCAGTGATCGATGCCGGGAGGAGCCGTGAAGTTTTCCGAGGATTCAGCGCGAACCGCGGGCACCGCTGGGCTGAGCCAGTAATCCTGATGCTCAAAGGGATAGGTCGGCAGGGAAATCTTCCGGCGCGGGTTGGCCCCGGGCAACTCCTCCCAGCGAATCTCCGCCCCCGCCAGCCAGAGCCGGCCCGCCGAATTCAGCAGCACTTCCACATCCGACTGGTTCTCGTAATCATGACGGAGCGACGCGATCGCCACTGGATTGGCCGCGGCATTCTTGTCGGGATGCTGCATGGCCAAAACGCCCAGCGTCTTGCCGGGTCCGGCCTCGAGCAGCGTCACGTGCCCGGTCTGCCACATCGTGCGCAAGCCGTCGGCGAATCGCGCCGGGTGGTTTAAGTGACGCGACCAATACGCCGGGTCGACGGCCTCGGCCGCGGTGATCCATTGCCCGGTGACGTTGGAGATGAAAGGGATCTGCGGCGCTTTCCGGGTCACCTTTCGCACGTCCTGCTCAAACGCGCCGACGATCGAGTCCAGCATGCGCGAATGAAAGGCGTGTGTATTTTTGACGGGCCGGAAAATGACGTTCCGCGCCTCCAGTTGGCGCGTGAAGTCTTCGACCTCGGGCGGCGGGCCGGCGACGACGCAAAGGCTCGGCCCATTGATCAAGCAGATCGAAAGGGTTTTCGGCAGGAGCGGCAGGAGTTCGTTTTCCGAGAGATTCACCGCGAGCATCCGCGCGGGCGGCAACGCTTCAACCAGTTGCGTGCGGCGCACGATGAGGTGAAGCGAATCTTCCAGCGAAAACGTCCCGGCCAGACAGGCGGCCACATACTCGCCCATGCTGTGACCGACGAGGCCTTGCGGCGTGATGCCCAGCGACATCCACAAGCGGGCAAGGGCATACTCGATGGCGAAGAGCGCCGGCTGGAGCCGGGTCACGTTGTTGAGTTGCCGGGTGTCGTCGTCCTCGGGTGGAGCGGCTGCGCCCCCGAGCATTTTTTTCAAGTCGATGCCGCGCGGCTTGGCCGCGGTATTCCAATCCCGATTCCGTGGATAAAGAATCTCGCGGATATCGAGCCCGAGACGGGGCTGAAGAATAGCCGCACAATCATCCACCGCGCGACGGAAGGCGGGGAAGGCCGCGTAAAGTTCCCGGCCCATGCCGACGTAATGATCGCCGACCCCGGGAAGCAACAACATCACCGGCGCCGCACCGCTCGCGGGCGCACGGCCCACGTTCAATCGTCCCGGTTTGGCAGCGAGGCTCGCCAGCGCGGAGGCCGGGTCCGCGGCCACCACGAAGCGGCGATGTTCCATGGCCCGGCGGCCGGTCTGCAAAGTGAATGCGGCGTCGTCGAGCGAAGTAGTGGAATTCGATTCGAGGAACGCGTGGAGATTTTGCGCCATCGCCGCCAGGGCTGGTTCGGTGCGCGCGGAAAGCACGAGGAGTTTCGGGGGAGGGGATGGCTTCGCTGGTGACGTGCCCGGAGCTTCCTCAAGAATAACGTGGGCATTGGTCCCTCCCATGCCGGTCGCCACCACACCCGCGCGCCGCGGCCCCGCCGGGGAATTCCAGGCCGTGAGTTTCGTGTTCACGAAGAAGGGCGACGACGCGAAATCGATCTCCGGATTCGGTGCGGAGTAGTGCAGGCTGGGCGGAATCTCGCGGTGCCGGAGGGAGAGGACGGTTTTGATCAAGCCCGCCATGCCCGCGGCCACATCGAGGTGCCCGACGTTCGTCTTGACCGAACCGATGGCGCAAAAGCCATTCCGCTGGGTCGACATGCGGAAAGCTTTGGTCAGGGCGCGAATCTCGATGGGATCGCCGACCGGCGTGCCCGAGCCATGCGCCTCGACGTAACTGATGCTGTCGGCGTCGACGTCGGCACTGGCCAGCGCCTCAATGGCCGCGTCGGCCTGCCCGTTTACGCTGGGCGCGGTGTAGCCGGCCTTCTCCGCGCCATCGTTATTGATCGCGGAACCTTTGATGACCGCATGAATCGTATCGCCCGCCGCAAGGGCATCGGCGAGGCGTTTGAGCACGAGCACGCCGCCGCCGCTGCCGAAGACCGTGCCGTCCGCCTGCGCATCAAAAGCGCGGACGTGTCCCGAGGGCGAAGACACGCCACCGGCATCGGCGAAATATCCGGCGCGATGCGGCGCGCGTACCGAGATGGCTCCCGCCAGCGCGACGTCGCACTCGGCCATGAGCAGGCTCTGGCAGGCGAAATGCACGGCCACCAGCGACGTGGAGCAGGCGGTTTGCAAGGTCACGCCGGGCCCTTTGAGATTCAACTTGTACGACAGGCGCGTGGTGAGGAAATCCTTGTCGTTGACGATGAGCGTCGGGATGTAGTCCGTGGCGAATTGCCCGCCCAGTCTCGCATGCGTGAAGTAGGTATTCATCGCCGCACCGGCGAAGGCGCCGATGCGTCCCGGAAAGCGCAGCGAATCGCAGCCCGCGTCTTCCAGCGCCTCGAAGGCGAGCTCGAGGAGAATGCGATGCTGCGGATCCATCGTGCGGGCCTCATTGGGCGTGTAGCCAAAGAGCGCCGCATCGAAGCCGCCGGGTTCGTCCAGCACCGGCGAGGCTTTCACATAGTGGGGCGTGGTCAGATGCGCGGGCGGCACACCCGCAAGTAGCATCTCGTCGTCGGTCAGCCGCGTGATCGATTCCACTCCACTCGCCAGATTGCGCCAGAACTCCGTGGCATTCCGCGCGCCCGGGAAACGGCACGCCAGCCCGATGATGGCGATGTCTGGGCTATCCTCCGGGTCGCTCATTTTTTAGCGATGTTTGGCTCCGGTAGCGCCTTGCGGTCCGCCTTCCCCGTGGGTGTGAGCGGAATCTCGTCGATGGATTGAAAATGACTCGGCACCATGTACTCCGGCAGCCGCTCTTTCAGGTAAGCTTTCAAGGCGCCAGAATCCACCGGCCCGCGTTCGACGATAAAGGCGATGAGCAGGATCACGCTCTCGGAATACTTCTTCACAATGACGATGCAATCGCGCACGTCCGGAAATTCCCGCATGGTGTTTTCGATTTCACCGAGCTCAATGCGCAGGCCGCGGATCTTCACCTGGTGGTCCTCGCGCCCGAGGTACTCGATGTTCCCATCGGGCAGCCAGCGGGCCACGTCCCCCGTCCGGTAAATCCGCTCACCGGGTTGCAGCGGGTTGTCGGTGAATTTCTCCGCGGTCAGCGCGGCGTTGTTGAGATAGCCGCGGGCCAGCCCGATGCCCGCGATGCACAGCTCGCCCGGCTCCTCGATGGGTGCGGCCTGCCCGTCTTTGATGACGTACATGCGCGTGTTATGAATTGGGCGGCCAATCGGCACGCGCTCGATGTTATCATCCGTCGGGCAATCGTACCACGTAACATCGACCGTGGCTTCGGTCGGGCCGTAAAGATTGGTCAAGCGCGCTCCGGCGGGAGCGAGGAGTTGGTTGAACTTGCGAGCGTGCGCCGGCATGAGGGCTTCGCCGCTGGCGAAGACCCGGCGGAGCGAGGAGAGCTTGGCGAACGTCGCTGCGTCGCGGCCATCGAGATACTGGAGGAAGACATTCAACATCGACGGCACGAAGTGCATGACGGTCACTTTGTGCAGCCGGATCGCCTCGATCAGGAACATGGGAACCTTCTCCCCGCCGGGCCGGAGGAAGCAGACCGTCGCCCCGGTCATCGCCCACCAGAAAAGCTCCCACACGGACACGTCGAAATAGTAAGGTGTCTTTTGCAGGATCACATCCCCCGGGG
>NZ_JBDUCX010000004.1:0-66567 GCF_040003245.1 Chthoniobacter sp. | reverse complement strand
TTGTCCGGCCCGTTGTAGGTGAAGACGGGGAATTGATCGCAAAGCTGCTCGAAGCCCTGCCGGCAGCTCGGGCAGACGCGGCACGAATCCACCATGCACCCGACCGCCGCGAGGTCGCCCGCCTTGAACTTCGTCACCGCGCTTCCCACGTTCGTCACGCGTCCCACGATCTCGTGCCCGGGCACGCAGGGGAAGACGGTATTCTGCCATTCGTTGCGCGCCTGGTGGATGTCCGAGTGGCACACGCCGCAGAAGAGGATTTCGATTTGCACATCGCCCGGCAACGGCGCGCGGCGTTCGAGCGAAAACGGAGCCAGGGGCGAAGTAGCGCTGAGAGCGGAAAAGGCGTTGGTGCGTTTCATAGGTTGATCTTATCGCGCCTCGCCCGGCGGACAATCGTGTCTTGCGTGAAAATTGTTGGCCCCTCGCCCGTCAATTCCGATGCGCCTTGTGGCACGCCGTGCATGTCTGTGTCACCTGCTGGAACGCGCCATCGCGCGCCGCCCCGGCCTGTGTCGCATCGCCCAGCACGGTGCGCAAGGCATCCGCCGCCTTCTCGCCCTCCGCCAGCTTCGCGGCGTAATCCTCCCCGCGCTTTCTGGTTTCCGGGTCGCGGGCGGCTTCCCGGAAAAGCTCCCACATCAGCACCGCCATCTGGGCCGGTGATGTACCGGGATGCCCCGGAACGTCGCGCCAGCCCGTCTTCTGCGCCGCCTTCAACGCATCGCAATGCTGATCGATCGCCACCATCGTATCCACCATCGGCGGAGTCTGTGCGGTCTCCGGAAAATCCCTGCGCATGTGCGCCAGTTCCGTCGCCGGCGGCGGCTGAAATGCCCGCACGTCGCGATACAGTCCCGCGTAATCCGGCGCTGTCCCCGCTTGGTGGAGAAAATCGATCGCTTGCTCTGTCGTCCACCCATCCAGCGTCCGGCAGACCACCGCCGCCGCCGTGGGCGAGCGATGCTTCCCATGATGGCAGTGCAAGTAGACCGGCCCTTCCGCTTCCGCCACTTGCACCGCCCTGGCCAGCTCCACGCCCCGGGCCTGCGGCAGCCCATCGTAGCCGAAAGGCAGGTGCACGTAACGCATCCCATATTGATGCGCCAGCGCCACGTTCGGCTTCGTGCCATCCACCGTTACGATCGTCTTCACCCCCAGTCGCGCCAGCTCACGAAAGGCCGCCTCATCCTCCGGTGCATTCCCCGAATACAGTGCCGCGTCGACTTTGAAAACATTGTGCAGCACCTGCGTCGCCACAGGCTGCCCCGGTTCGCCCGCCAGCGCACCCACCGTGCCCGCGGCGACCAGACAGATAGCAACCGGGCGAAAGAGCAACATGCGCGTGATTTTAGGATCACCCACTCGCCGTGCAAGCCGCGTCTGTGTCCTCGTCAAAAGAAGCGATGTATGTTTCGCTAGGAGATGTCATGAGAGCCAGTCTGCTCATTGTCTCCGCGGCGCTTCTCGCGAGTTGTGCGAATTCGCACCCATCTGCCCGCGATGCAGAAACGGTGTATCTCCGGTCGGGAGATGGTTTGTTGGCTCGCAACCAGCCACGGACAATACCGAATGAATCGCGCCGCCCGCCCAGTTCCGTGCCGCCGACCGCGAAAGAGAACAGTGTCGTCACCCACGCCATTGCACCTGCCTCAGTATCGACGACGACGGTGGACGAGCCGTTGCCCGCGCGGCGTGCCCAATTGCTGAGGCGGGTCGAAGATCTTTCCAATGAGGAGGCGGATTCCATCTGCCTGACGATGCAACTCATCCCGCGCGAACAAGTCTTCGACCATGGTATCAGGCCGAAGAAGATCCTGCTTCGCTACACCAATCAGGCTTCGTCTGTGGCCGAATTGGATTTCCTCGAGCGCACGCTCAACGATCCGCGACGCTGACGGATGGCTCCGGCTCAGGCGTGTGGCTGCGCTGGCCGAAAAGCGGAGCGCTTCCCGTGCGCTGTCGGCTCCAGTCTTCCCAGCGTGAAAAATCGCCCTACTCCCTGTCCGGGCAGGCTGGTGCTTCGGAATGAGAATGCGTAGAATGCGTTGATGTTGATGGAGATCAGACCCTTTCACCCCGCGGACGAAGCAGACGTCATCCACCTTTGGATGCGCTGCGGGCTCGTCGTCCCGCAAAACAATCCGCGCTCGGATATCGAGCGCAAATTGTGGGTGACCCCCGAGTTGTTCCTGGTCGGCACGTTGGGATCGAAAATCATTGCCACCGTCATGGCCGGCTACGAAGGCCATCGCGGCAGCATCAACTATCTCGCCGTGGCCCCCGAGTACCAGCGACGCAATTACGGCCGGCAAATCATGGAACACGTGGAGGCCATTCTGCGCGGTTGCGGCTGTCCCAAGATCAATCTTTGCGTGCGCACTTCAAACCACTCGGTCGTCGCCTTCTACCAACGCCTCGGCTTTGTTTGCGATCCAGTCGTGACCATGAGCAAGCGCCTGGTGGTGGATGAACCGCTGGTGGTGGAGTGGGTGAAAGGATAGTCATGTTATTCGTCATTACCGAAAGGATGATACCCGACCGGTACGCAGAGTACTTGAAGCCGAAGAGTTCGTAACGCCGGACGGCGCAAGTCACCGACGTGCTCATCATGCACGTCAGGCGCTCGAACTCACGCCTTCCGCACCCGCACGGCGAAGCACTTGTAGGCTTGCTGGCCGGAGAGGTTGTCGAAATAGCGGTCGTCGACGAGCGTATTCGCGGTCTCGTAGCGGGGCAGACCGAATTCATCGCCCATGGCTTGGGCGGGGCCGAAACTGTTCGGGATGAAGATGGTGTCCTCGCGGATGCCTTCCCAGATGGTCGCCGTGCCGTTGATGGCGCCTCGCGGACTTTCGATGACGATCTTGTCGCCCTGTGCGATGCCGGATTTTTCCGCAGTGCGCGGGTGAATCTGCACGAGCCGCACGCCGTTCATCTGCTTGCCCACATAAGTCCACTGGGTGACGCCGGCAAAATGCACGACGCTGGCCCGGCCGCACATGCCCATGAGCGGGAACTCCTCGTGCACCTTGCCATCGCTCAAGCCGCCGAGCTTCACGTTCGGCGTGACGGTGCCGGGGTTGACCGGATTCGGCACGAGCTGCTCGTCGTAGACGATGCTCGGATTCTGCCCCGTGACTTCCGGGTGGGTGTAGAAGATCGGCAGCGCGTTGTGGCCGGCGGTGGCTAGCTTCGCATCCAGCTCGGGCGTGAAGAGTTCCACCTTGCCGCTTCCGGTGAGGAAACGCTTGCCCTTGTTCTTCGGGTCGAGCGCCTCTGCGGCGCGGTACCAGCTCGGGTGATCGAGATAGAGCGTGGAGATGCTCGGGCTCTTCTCGTCGGGGCAGGGCCAGCGCAGCGGTTCCGCGCGCTTTTCCATGCGGGCCTGCGTCATGCCCCCCACGCCCGGCGTGCGCGCCACGAATTCGGCCCAGAGTTTCCCGTAGTCTTTCCACTCGGCGCGCAAATTGTCGGTCCAGTACTCCGGCTTGTTCCTGGTGTCGTTCTTCGCCATCGCTGCGCCCAGCTCGATCCAGATCTCAATGTCGGTTTTCGATCCGCCCACGCGCGGCACGGCGGCGTGCTGCCAGCGGATCGAGCGGTCATCGCGCCGCATGTAGACGCCATCCATCTCGAAGCCGCTGGCCACGGGCAGGATGATATCCGCGTAGTAAGCGGCCTCTTCCATGAAGAGCCCCGTGAAGACGTAGAACTCGAGCGCCTTGAATGCTTCTTGCACTTTCTTCGAGTTGGCGCTGCCGATCAGCGGGTTGCCCTCGGTGACGATCGCCTTGAGCTGGTAGGGCCGCGAATGGAGGATTGACTCGGCAAACCAATCCGGCCCCACGGGCAGCCCGCCGTCCTTCTTCGGCGTCTCGCCGGTGACCGGCGGCAGGTTCAGGCCGCCGGGCCACGTGTTGTGCATGAAATTGCAGCCCCCGCCGTTCACGCCCACGTTGCCGGTGATCGCGGCGAGGAAGGCGAGGGCGCGATAGGTGTCGAATGCGCCCAGTTGGTGCGAGATGCCCGCGTTGCAAAAGATGGCCGCCGGCCTGGCTTTCGCGTAGCCCTCGGCGATGGCCTTGATTTTCGCCGCCGGCACGCCCGTCACTTTCTCCGCCCACTCCGGCGTGTAGCCGTGATCGGCCAGGTGTTTCTTCAGCTCCTCAAAACCGAGCACCCATTTCGCGACAAACTTCGCATCGTAAAGCTTCTGGGCGATCACGTGCTGGAGAAACGCCAGCGCCAGCGCCAGATCGGTGTGCGGCTTGGGCGCGATCCATTCATCGGCCTGCGCGCCGGTCGGCGTGAGGCGGGGATCGATCACCACCAACTTCGCCTTTGTCTTCGCCCGCTCGCGCAGCAGGTAGGCAAAGGTCACGGGATGCGTCTCCGCCTGGTTGGTCCCGAGGAAGAGGAAATACTTCGCACTGCCCAGGTCCTCCATGCCGGTGTTTTCGTCCTTGCCGTAGCCGTTGGTGAAATTGCCCATGCCGAAGGTCGCGCCGAGCGCATTGCCGCCGGCGTCGTTGCAGACCGGGCCCACGTCCGTGTCGTTCGGCGAACCGAGCAGGGTGAAGAAGCGCCCAATGATCGAGCCCGTGCCGCGCTGAAGACGGCCCGAGGTCTTGTTGGCGATGGCCTTGGCATCGCCCGCATCGCGCAGGGCGAGAAACTTCTTCGCAATGATGTCCAGCGCTTCTTCCCACGAACACGGCTCGAACTTCGAATCCGCCGAACCCTTGTCCCCGCCCACGCGCTTGAGCGGCTTCGTGAGCCGGAAACGATTGTAGACCAGTTGCGTCATCATCTCCGCCTTCACGCACAGCCCGCCAGCCTGCACCGGGTCGGCCTCCTCGCCGAGCACGTCGATGATCCGCCCATCCTTGATGTGCACCTTGAGGCGGCAGTTGGAATTGCAGAACTGGCAGGCACTATCGACGATCTTGTCCGCCTGCAACGCGCCGGAACCCTTGGTGAAATCAAAGCCCGCCGGTGGCGGCGACGTCTTTGAATACGTGCCGTCGTGCCCGGCGAGCGCTTCCGCGGGACGAAGGCCGAGGGTGGTGGCGGCCGCGGCACCGAGCGCGCCACCGCGGAGAAAACTGCGCCGGGAGAATTGTTTTTCGGATTCCGTGTTCATGGGCGTGGGAGGGTGATGCGCATATGCGCACAAAGGCACGTTCTCAGGTCCGCATTTTTTCGTCGAGCAAATCTGCGACCTGCTGCACATTCCACTCATGTCGAAAACGGACTGCACGGACATCCTCAAGGCGCTCGCCGATCGCTCCCGCATGCGGATCGTGAAAGCGCTGCTCGCCAAGGGCCATGGCGTGAACGACCTCGCCGAGGAACTCAAGCTCTCGCAGTACAATGTCTCGAAGCATCTCCGCGTGCTCAAGCAGGCGGGCATCGTGGATATGAAACCCGAGGGAACGCGCCGCGAATACTTCATTGTCAAAGACTTCCGCGAGCGGCTGAAGAAGGAAGGCCCGGTATTGGATTTCGGCTGCTGCAGCTTCCGGTTTGACCAATTGCCGGATTGAACCGCGGAGGCGCAGAGGCGCGGAGATGATGAAGGGGTGAGACGGTCCCGTGCCATAAATTGCTTCTCCGCGCCTCCGCGCCTCGGCGGTTTAAGACGGCCCGGTGACGGGTGGAGGCGCTTCGCCCTCGTGCAGTCGCGCCATGGAAACCACGAAGCTGTAAACCGCGAGGGAGAAAAAGAAAAAGGTCACTGAAAAGGCCATCGCCTCCCGGGCGTTCTGCGGCTCGACCAGGCTCATCGCGTCCTCCGCCAGCTTCAGCGGGCGGGCGACGACATCCCAGCTATTCCAGCGCAGCACGCGGCCGAGGTAGATGCCGACTGAGCCCATCGCCAGCGTGCACCCGGCAAAGAGCCAGCCCAGGCGCCACCCGAACCGCTCGCGCACGAAGAAATGCAGCAGGTAAAGCGACAGGCAGCCCAGGAACATGCCGCCCGCGGCGAAGCTCATGGTCATCAGCAGATCGAACCAGCGGAATGCCCCGGTGTTCTTCAGGTGGACGAAGTCGGTGATGATGTAGAAGGCATTCGGATAAAAGAGGATCCACAGGATCAGGGTCACCCAAAACCACCGCCGCTTGCCGCTCGGCATCCGCCAGATGAACAACGCCAGCAACATGGGAATCCACGCCAGCAGCAAATTCCCGAAGAGCCCGCCATAGCGCATCTTGCCCGTGATGGCGAAGCGCACCAGCAACATGGCGGTGCACACGGCGGACCCGAAGAGCAGCGTATAAAGCGTATGCCGGGCGCGGTGCGCGGGGATGGTGCGTTGCGGGGATGTCATGGCGGGCCAAACATCCAACATCCCACGCCGAACATCCAACCCCCAATGAAGACGTTTCGCGGAGCGGAAAGTATTTGTCTATAAGCGCACTCAAGCATATTTCACGCTTCGTCTTGGTCATCCGATTTCCACATGAGATTCCCCGCCGCTCTTCTCGCCCTCCTCCTCACCGCGCAGCTGGTTCTTGCGGAGACGCTCAAGATCAACGGCTCCACCACCGTGAATCTCCCCGCCGCCGAGGCTGCGGAAATCCTGCGCGCCGAGCAGCAGCTCGATATCCAGGTCGACACTCAGGGCGGCAGTTCCGGCGGCATCTCGATGCTCGGCGACGGCCTCATGCAGATCGGCATGCTTTCCAAGCATGTGAGCGACGACGACCGGGCGAAATATCCGGCGGTGAAGTTCCACGAGATCCAGATCGGTGAAGATGCCGTGGCGCTCATCGTCTCCAAGGACGTGTGGGACGGCGGCGTCCACGCGCTGACCCAGCAGCAGATCAAGGACATCTACGAGAGCAAGATCACAAATTGGAAGGACGTCGGCGGCAAAGCGCAGCGCATCGCTTTCTTCAACAAGGAGCCGGGCCGCGGCACGTGGGAGGTCTTCGCGCACTGGGCCTACGGCAATCCGAAGGCTGCGCCGCAGGTGAGCTTTCCTGAGGTCGGCGGCAACGAGGAGACGCGCAACAAAGTGAGCTCCACGCGCGGCGCGCTTTCCCAGCTTTCGTCTTCGTGGGCCGATGGCAAAAAAGTCTTCGCCCTCGGCATCAAGCTCGACGACGGCACGGTCGTGGAGCCGACCAACGAAAATATCGCCAACAAAAAGTATCCGCTCAGCCGCTCGCTCCTTTTGCTCACCAATGGAGAACCGGCTGGAGTAGCCAAAACCTACGTCGATTTCCTGCTCAGCGACCGCGGCCAGGATTTGGTGCAGAAGCACGGCTACATGCGGCTCAAGGACTTGAAATAACGCCGCATGACGCGCGCACTGAGTTGGATCTTCAGCCTCGTCGCCCTCGCGGCGGTGGTGCTGCTCGTCGGCATCTTTGCGTATCAAAGCCTGCCGGTGTGGCATCACGAGGGCTGGAATTACCTCACCGGCGCGAAGTGGTTTTTCCGGCAGAAGCAATTCGGAGCGCTGCCGATGATTTACGGCACAGTCGTCGTCGCCGTGATCGCCCTCATGCTCGCGGCGCCGCTCGGTTTCGGGGCGGCGATTTGCACCGCCGAGTATCTGCCGCGGCGGGTGCGGCTCGCCGTGAAGGTGCTCATCGAGATGCTCGCGGGCGTGCCTTCGGTCGTCTACGGGTTGCTGGGGATTCTGCTGCTGCGCAATTGGGTCTATGATGTCTTCGCGAAGTTCGAGCCGCTCAGCGGCGATACGCTCCTCACCGCCGGCGTGCTGCTTGCGGTCATGATCCTGCCGACGATTGTGACCCTCAGCGACGATGCCTTGCGCGGGGTGCCGGCGGCGCAGCGGCGCGCGGCGCGCAGCTTGGGACTGACGCGCGCGGAGACGATCCTCACCATCGCCATCCCCCAGGCGAAACGCGGACTCGGCTCGGCGCTGCTGCTCGCCCTGGGACGCGCGCTCGGCGAGACGATCGCGGTCTTCCTCGTCGTCGGGCGGCAGGACAACCATCTGCCCGAGCACTGGCTCTCGCTTCGGGCGTGGCTCGAGGCCGGGCAGACCATCACCAGCAAGCTCGGTGGCTCGGAGGTGAACATTGCCTACGGCGATTCACTCCACTGGGGCGCAATCGTTGGGCTCGCCCTCATACTCCTCGCAATGACCGGTGGCGTGACGCTACTCGGCACCGGATTTGGAAAGCGTTCCGATGCGTAAGCTGCTCGATTTCGCCCTCGCCGCCGTTGCCGGTCTCTGCGCGTTCATCGCCGTGGGGTTGCTCGTCGGCTTGGTGGGAATCATCGCCCAGCGTGGTGGTCCCGCGGTGAACTGGCAGTTTCTCACCGAACAAATTCGACTGGTCGGTGCGGCGGGCGGCATCTTCTGGAACCTGGTCGGCACCTTGATCCTGCTCGCCACGGCCTTCGCGGCGTGCGCGCCGCTGGCCATCGGCCTCGCGCTCGTGGAGCGGGTGTGGCTGCGTGGGGAAGGCGCGCGCCGCGCGTTGCGCACCGTACTCTACACGCTCAATGGTGCGCCGAGCATTGTCTTTGGCATCTTCGGGTTCGTCGTCTTCGTGCAGTGGTGCGGCTGGGGAAAATCGTGGCTCGCCGGTGGCCTCGTGCTCGCCCTCTCGATGCTGCCCACGGTGACCGTGTCGCTCCTGGAACGGCTCAAGGCGATCCCGGCGAAATACGTCGAAGCCGCTGCCGCGCTCGGCTTGAACAGGGCGCAGATCGTCTGGTCCGTGCTGCTCCCACAGGCGTGGGGCGGTCTCATCACCGGCTCGCTGCTCGGGCTGGCGCGGGCGGCGGGGGAAGTCGCGCCCATCATGTTCACCGCCACGATCTTCGCCGGCGCGACGCTGCCCAAGGGGATCAAGGAAAGCCCCGTGCTCTCGCTGCCCTATCACATCTTCATATTAGCGCAGGACTCCTTCGATCCCAGCGTGGGCTCGAAGCTCTGGGGCGCGGCGCTCGTCCTCCTCGCGCTGGTGCTCATTCTGAGCGTGATCGCGCTGCCCAGCCGCCTCAAACTGCACGAAGAAGCCGATGTCTGATTGCTGCCCGCCACTCGTCGCGACCGATATTGCCCCCATCCTCGAAGCTCGTGGACTGGAAGTGCTGGCCAAAGGCCGCGCGCTCATCCGCCACGTCAACTTCGCCGTGCGGCCTGGCCAGGTCTTCGGTCTCATCGGGCCTTCCGGCGCGGGCAAGAGCACCCTGCTGCGGGCGCTGAACCGGCTCACCGATTTGATTCCCGGCCTGAGCGTGCGCGGCGATGTGCACTTGAAAGGCCAGTCCATCTACGCGCCGGGGACCGATGTGAATGCCTTGCGCGAAAAGGTCGGCATGCTCTTCCAGCAGCCGGTGGTCTTTCCCACGACCATCGCGGAAAACGTCCTTTTCGGGGCCAAACGCCTGCGCCGGCTTTCCCGCGGAGACCGCGCCGAGTTGATCGAATTCGCTCTCACGGAATCCGCCCTCTGGACGGAAGTGAAGGACCGGCTCCACCAGCCCGCGACGACGCTCTCCGTGGGGCAGCAGCAACGCCTTTGCCTCGCCCGGACGCTCGCGGTGAAGTCGGAAATCATCCTCATGGATGAGCCGACCAGCGCTCTCGACCCGAAATCCACCCAGGCCATCGAGGAACTCATCGTGCGCTTGAAGGAGCGGCATACCATCGTCATCGTCACGCACAACGTCACCCAGGCCCGCCGTCTCACCGACTGGATCGCCTGCGTCTGCCTCCGCGACGGGGTAGGGGAGATCGTGGAAAGCGCCTGCTGCGACGCCGTGCTCGACAACCCGCAGTGCGGTGAGGTGATCGACTATTTGGCGCACGCTTGATGGGGAGATTCGGCTCTTTTTACTTGACACCAGCATACTTACGTGCTACACTGCGCGTGATGGTAAAGGTGTGAGGTCGCGGAAGGGTTGGCGATGCTTCCGCGGTGGCGTGCGATGCGAGAGAATGCTTCAGATGATGAGACGTGAGATGAAATCGATTTTTAAGCGGTGTACTGCCCGGATGCCGGAGGTCCCGCCCTGCCGCGGTCGGCGCACCGCCCAGTTCCGGGTAGTTCCGACCTTTGAAAAGGATCTATCGGCCCCATGATCGCCTGCCCATTGCCTATCGCACCACCCCTCTGGGAAACCTCTCTCTCCAGAGTAAATCGCCTCCAGTCGTGCTTGATCGTGCCTAATCGTGCCTTAATTTTTTCTTCCCTGACGCCCCCGCGCTACGCCGAAACGAGCCTTCCGGGCCATTTTCGGCTTCCGACCTGTTTCACCGGAGGACTACAGTGAGCCACTGATGAACTCTCCGGACATCAAACATCCCAACCTGTCCGTAGGCGAATTCTATACGCGCCACTCGGAGTCGCTACAGATGAAGCTCATCGGGCCCACGGTGGGCTTCGACCGGCGCATTCGCGAGCCCACGATCAATCGGCCTGGGCTCGCCCTCTCCGGCTTCTTCAGCTACTTCGCCGACCGCCGCATCCAGGTGCTCGGCAGCGCGGAGCTCTCTTACTTGAAGAGCCTCGCCGAAGGAGAAGCTCGAGCCCGGTGCAAGGCCCTCTGTGCGCGCCATATACCCTGCCTGGTGGTGTCCCGCAGCGCCAAGGTGCCTGCGACCCTGATCGAAGAGGCGGAATCTGCCGGCGTAGCCCTCTTTCGCACGCCGATGGTGACGATGAAATTCATCAATGCCGCGACGCTGGCCCTGGAGTTCGACTTCGCCCCGACCAAGAGTGAATACGGCAGCATGATGGACATCATGGGCGTGGGCACCCTCATCCGGGGCTCCAGCGGCATCGGGAAGAGCGAGTGCGTGCTCGGCCTGATCGAGCGCGGGCACAGCCTGGTGAGCGACGATATGACGCGTTTCCGCGCCCTGGAGGGCCGCGAATTGGTGGGAACGTCGCCCGATCTCACCCGGCATCACATGGAAATCCGCGGCCTGGGGGTCATCAATGTCATGTCCATCTTTGGCATCGGCTCGGTGCGCCACGAAAAGCGGCTGGATTTGATCGTGACACTAAAGGATTGGCAGGAACTGGAAGACGTCGATAGAATCGGCTTGGATCAGCAGTTTTTCGAGCTCCTCGAGATCCTGATCCCACACGTCACCATTCCTGTGAGAACGGGCCGCGACTTGGCCCGCCTCGTGGAAGTGGCTGCGCTGGACCAGAAACTCAAGAGTATGGGCCAGAACAGCGCGGTGGAATTCAATCAACGCCTGCTGAACATCATGCAAAAGAAGAAAGAGCAATAATGGGCCTACTGAGCCGCAAACCCGATACCGCCTCCCAGTCCAAACCCGCCAAAGAGCTGATCATTGTGAACCGGCTCGGCTTGCATGCCCGTCCCTCGGCCATGTTCGTCAAGACGGCGAGCCGCTTCAAATGCGAAGTCTGGGTTGAAAAGGACGGCGAGCGAGTGAACGGCAAGAGTATCATGGGCCTCATGATGCTCGCGGCTGGCCAGGGATCGAAGTTGCTCATCACCTGCGAGGGCCCCGATGGAGACAAGGCGCTCGCCGAAATCGAGGAAATCATTCGTCGCAAATTCGATGAGGATTGACGGCAGCGCGATTTTTCCGCTCATCCTCCTCCCATGAGCAGTGACGCCGCCGGCCCCAGCCAGGAAAGACGCTTTCAAGGCGTCGGCGTCTCTCCGGGCATCGCGCGGGGCACCATCTTTGCCTATCGGCCGGAGGCCGAGGCGCCGGTGCTGCGGAAGATCGAGGAAAGCGAGATCCCCGAGGAAATCGCGCGTTTTGAAACGGCGCTGATCGCCACGCGCACGCAGATCCTGGAAATGCAGCATCGCATCGCCGAGTCCATCGGCGCCAAGGACGCGGGCATCTTTGACGCGCATCTGCTGGTGGTGGAAGACCGCACGTTGATCGATGAAGTGTTGCGCACGCTGGCGCGGGACAAGACCGATGTGGAGCACGTCTTCCAGAGTGTCGCCGGTCGCTACGCGAAGACGCTCAGCGAGATTGATGACCCTTATCTCCGCGAACGCGCGCTCGATATTCACGATGTGACCCGGCGCGTGGTGCGCAATCTGATGGGCAAGGAGAGCCGCGACCTGGCGAGTGTGACCACGCCGCACATCCTGATGGCGCACAATCTCGCCCCGTCGGACACCGCGCAGCTCAACCGGCAGCTCGTGCTCGGCTTCGGCACCGATGTCGGCAGCAAGACTTCGCACACCGCGATCATGGCGCGGTCGCTGAATATCCCGGCCGTGGTCGGCTTGCACGACGCCAGTCATCAGATCGCCACCGGCGATCACATCCTGCTCGATGGCTACAACGGGCTCGTCATCGTCAACCCCAGCGACCAGACGCTGTGGGAATATGGCGAGCTGGAGGTCAAGAAGACGGAGGTCGAGGAGAAGCTCACGCAACTGCGGGAAACGATCTCGACGACGCTGGATGGCCGGCACGTCATCCTGTCCGCGAACATCGAGTTGCCCGAGGATCTCGAACAGGTGAAGCAGAGCGGCGCCGAGGGCGTGGGCCTGTATCGCACGGAATTCTTCTATCTCGGCAAATCCGAGCTCCCGAGCGAGGAGGACCAATATCAAGCCTACCGCAAGGTGGCCGAGAGCGTCCTGCCACACAGCACGATCATCCGCACGCTCGACTTGGGCGGCGACAAGTTCATGAGCGCGCTGCACATGCCCGAGGAGCTCAATCCTTTCCTCGGCTGGCGGGCGATCCGGTTTTGCCTCGAGCGGGTGGATATCTTCAAGGTGCAGCTCCGCGCGATCCTGCGCGCCAGCGCGGTGGGCAACGTGAAGATCATGTATCCCATGATCTCCGGAGTCGATGAATTGCGACGGGCGAATGTGATCCTCGAGGAATGCCGCGCGGAGTTGCGCGCGGAAGGCAAACCGTTCAAGGAGGATCTCGAAGTCGGAGCCATGATCGAGATTCCCAGTGCCGCCATCTCTGCGGACATCCTGGCGCGCGAGGTCGATTTCTTTAGCATCGGAACGAACGATCTCATCCAGTATTCGATCGCCGTCGATCGTCTGAATGAGCACATCGCGCATCTCTACGAGCCCACGCACCCGGCGATCATCCGGCTCATTCGCATGACGGTCGATGCCGCGCACGCGCACAATCTGTGGGTCGGCGTGTGCGGGGAAATGGGCGGGGATATCGTGCTCACGCCACTGCTGCTGGGGTTGGGCGTCGATGAACTGAGCACGGGCGCGGCGCTGGTGCCGCGGGTGAAACGGGCCGTGCAGGCGCTGGATATCGCTGCCTGCCTCCAGTTGATCGAGGACATCAAACCGCTCGACACAGCTTCCGCCATCCTGGCGAAGTGCGAGGAAGTCGCGCGCGCTCACTATCCTGAGCTGCTTTAGGATCTCCGCCGTTCGGTCCACGCAAAAATCTGCAAGATTCGCCCCCCTGCGAACGTAATACTAAACACGGTGAGAGACATTCGCACCGATCACACCCACATCCTGATGAACATCCGCCTGCTCCCCACACTGCTCGCCGCCGCTACCCTGCTTTTCGCCGGTTGCCTGCCTGAGTCGAAGAACCCCCTTTCCACACCCGCGACTTCGACCATCGATGCAAGACTCGAGGGCATCTACGTGGCGCGGCGCGACAAGAAGGACGACGACCTGAGCGGTTGGCATTTTCACTATCGTGGCGCCAAAGCCGGGGCCAATGGAAAGGCCCGCTCCACCCCATGGCTGGAGGTCCTCGACATCGAGCATCGCAAGGATGGTGGCTTGAAGGGGGAAGCCTATCGTGTCCTGACCACCCACTTGGGCGGACGTGATTACATGAGCTTCATCGAGCTCGGCTCCGACAATGGCAAGGAGAAGGCCTCGCTCTATAGCTTCGCGCGCTATGAGGTCAGTTGGGCCGGCGACATCCGCGTGTGGCTGGTGAACTCCAGCGTGCTCGCTCAAGCCATCAAGTCCGGCAAGCTGCGCGGCACGGTGAAGACGCATAAAAACAGTGAAGACGTTCTCCTCACCGATTCGACGGAGCACCTGGCCGCCTTCGTGGCGGCGAGCGACCCGGCCACGCTCTTCGGCGGCAAGCCGATGGTCCTGTACCGCCTCGCACGGTAGGTCGTGTTCACGAACGGTCCGCGGCGCTGGGGTTCAGGGCGCGTGTCCCCACGCGCCGGGAGTGAACCAGGTTCGCAGCGTCAGCCCGGCGCGTGGGGACACGCGCCCTACACCTGCGAGCCACGTCCGTCCTACTTGGCGGGTCTCCTCGTCGGGTTCTGAATGCCGGTTGGGCCTGCGCAAAAAAAACTCGCGCCTTAAATCGGCTTAAGAGGGCTTAAGGCACCTTAAATCCGCTTCCTTTTCTTCGCCCGAGACTCCTTGATTTGTATCGGCCGCGGGGCAGGGGTTTCCAGTAATACTGCCGATTTTCTCGCACCTTGATTGGCTTGATTTACCTTGATTCGAGTAATGGCTGCCACCCCTCTGGGGTGAGCCGCCTCCTGCATCATTTCCGGTGGTGTCGCTTCGCTCAACCACCGGCTATCTGCGCTGGGATGCCTCCGGCATCGGGCAGGCAATCGAGGATTTACGAGGCGCTGGCTGCGTTCGCCGGTGGCGAGACGTTCATTGAGTTCCTGGCGGATGAACGTTGGGAGGTGGGCGATCTGGCCATTGCGAGCGGAGTGGGATTCCTCTGATTTCATGCGCAGAAGTGTCGCATGACTCCGCGCAAAAAGTGCATTGCTCCATTGGCTCTGTTGGGTCCATTGCGGAAAATTTCACTCGGAGTGCCTCCAACAGGGGCTGCGGCACCACCTAATCGGTGATCGCCGCCCGTGAAGAGGCGGGCAACGAGTATGGCTTGTGGGCGGGCCTTTGGCCCTCCGGCTCGCAATTCGGGAACACTACCTAGCCTACGACGCGGAGCACGACTTCCTCGATCACGGCGATGTGCGCGGCCACGCGTCGCTCCAGGGCGAATTCCGACGGTGTCTCTACGGTGAACGTGCGCTCGGAGTGCTCGAAATGCAACCAGACCGCCTCGGGATAGCCGATCTGCTCAAAGCGCTTCTTGTCGATGCGGCGGCGGTGAATGCCCTTCGCCGTCTTGCGTCCATCGATCCAGATGCGCGGGTCGGTGGGAAGATGCTTCCGGGCCGCCTTGAGCAAAGCCTCGCCCCAGTGGGGTTGTACGCGCTGAATCTCGTAGAGGTAGATCCCCTGTCCGTCGTAGTCCTCGTGCAGCATCACGGAGGCCTCAAACTGATGGCCCGCCACCACTCGCTTCACCGCTTCGACCACTGGCAAGTCGGTGCGGTCAAAGCCGCGATTGAGGTCCGCGCCTTGCCGGTTCAGGCGAATATTCTGCACGAGGCCCCAAGGGTTCAGGCAGGGCAGCAACAACAGGGGGAGATGGCGCAGCTTCTTTCCCTGCTGTTCGGCCCAGGTGATCAGGGCTTCCGTAGCGGCCGCTTCGTCGCCGTGAATGCCCGCCGAAAAATAGATGCCGCCCGTCTGCGCGAGCGCCGGAGTACGCAGATAGAAGTGCTCGTAACCGTCCGCCCGCACCAGGCGCCGCAAAGGCACTCCCGACTTGCGGGCCACGGTACGCCAGCGCTCGACGAGATGGCGATAGTCGTGGGCGCGATGGCTCACAGTTCCTTCAGCAGGCGCTCGTGAATGCCGCCGAAGCCGCCGTTGCTCAGGATGACAATCACGTCGGGTTCTTTCACCAGCGGCTTGAGCCGGGCGATGATCGCGGTGACGTCGGGCTCGTAGAAGGCGGGTTTGCCGGCGGCGGCGATGTCGGCGACGACTTGCGCCGGGTCGAGACGATTGTCCTCCGCGAGTTGGTCCATTCGGGCCACTTGTGCGAGGATGGCACCGTCGGCTTCCGCAAGAGCGGCGGGAAGCTCGTGCTGAAAGATGGCGCGTCGCGTAGTGTTGGAGCGCGGCTCGAAGATGGCCCAAAGGCGCCGGCCCGGGTATTGGTGCCGCAGGCCGCGCAAGGTCTCGCGGATGGCCGTGGGGTGATGACCAAAGTCATCCATGATGGTGATGCCGCGCACTTCGCCACGCACTTCCTGCCTGCGCTTCACGCCTTCGAACGCGGCCATGGCCTCGGCGATCTTGTCCAGCGGCACGCCATAGAAATGCGCCGCGCTGATCGCCATGGCGGCATTGCGCACGTTGAATTCGCCCACGAGTTGGAGAGTGAAGCGGGTGTCGAGCAGGGTAAACTGGGAGCCGTGCGGATCGTAGGTCACGTCGCGGATATGCCGCGAGGCGTTGGGCGAGAAGCCGACTTCCACGAGCTGCGCGCGGCACTTCTCCGCGACATCTATGCAATTCTGGTCGTCGCCGTTGATCAGCACCATGCCGTTTTCCGGCACGATGTTGAGCATGCGGCGGAAGCTGAGCTTGATCGCGTCGAGATCGTCGAAGATGTCCGCGTGGTCGAACTCGATGTTGTTCACGACGACAAGCTCCGGCAGGTAGTGGAGAAACTTGGAGCGCTTGTCGAAGAAAGCGGTGTCGTATTCATCGCCCTCGAGGACGACGTGCTTGGAATCGTGCAGGCTGGAGCCCTGGCCGAGATTCTTGGCGATGCCGCCGATCATGTAGGCGGGGTTCAAGCCGGCGCTTTGCAGGATCCAGGTGAGCATCGAAGTCGTGGTCGTCTTGCCGTGCGTGCCGGTGACCACCAGGTTGTGCCGCCCGCGCAGGAAGAATTGCTTCAGCGTTTCCGGCAGGGAGAGATAGTAGAGCTTGCGGTTGAGCACGGCCTCGATCTCCGGGTTGCCGCGCGAGATGGCGTTGCCGACGACGATGAGATCGGCATCGGCGGGCAGGTTTTCCGGCTTGTAGCCTTCGCTCAGCTTGATGCCCTTGCTCTCGAGGAACGTGCTCATCGGCGGATAGACCGCGGCATCGGAGCCGGTGACGGTGTAACCCTGCTCGCGCATCGCGGCGGCGACGGCGCCCATCGCGGTGCCACAAATGCCGATGAAATGAATGTGACGGAAGTCCTGGCTCATGAATTGGAAAAGAGCCAGAAACTAGCGGGGTCGCGCGCGGGGCGCAATCGCCGTGAGCGAACTACGAGGACATTCCGCGGGCGCGTCGCGCCGCTACTTCATCCGGTCGAAGCTCTTCTTCAGGATCTGCCAGTCGGCGAGGCCTTCGACTTTGCTGCGGTGCTCGGCGATGAGCTTTGCTTCGTTGGCGTTTTTGGTCGGGCGCTTCACCTGATAGAAGATGCCGAAGACGCCGGGGCCTTCGGCGTCGGCGAGCTTGTAAGCGGCGTATTCGTCGGTGACGTCATGCTCGACGGGCACTTCGGGAAAGCTGCCGCCCTTGCGCGGGTTGGCACCGTCGAAGGCGCCGGGATAGAATTCGATGCACTCGCTGAGGCACTCGATGAAGGAAAAGCCGTCGTGATCCATGGCCGCTTCCATGCACTTGAGGAGATGCGGGATATTCGTCGCGGTGCTGCGGGCGACGAAGGTCGCGCCGGCGGCGATGGCCTGCTTCATCGGATTGATCGGCCGGTCGGTCGAGCCCCAGACGTCGGTCTTGGATTTGAAGCCGATGGGTGAAGTGGGCGAGGTCTGTTTTTTGGTGAGGCCGTAGACGTGGTTGTCCATCACCACATAGGTCAGCTTCACATTCTTGCGCGCGGTGTGGTTGAAGTGATTGCCACCGATGGAAAAGGCGTCGCCATCCCCGCCAAAGACGAAGACGTGGAGATCGGGGCGGGAGAGCGACACCCCGCTGGCGAAGGCGAGCGCGCGGCCATGGATGAAGTGCGCGCCGTGGGCCTGCACGAAATAGGGAAAGCGCGAGGAGCAGCCGATGCCGGCAATGGTGCAGATCTTCTCGTGCCAGATTTTCCGCTTCTCAATGATCTTGTAGTAGAGCGCGAGGACGGAAAAATCGCCGCAGCCGGGGCACCACGTGGGGTGATCGGCGGCGGTGTCCTTTTTGGTGAGCGGCTTGCGCTCGGCTTCCGGCAGATCGGGAACGATACCGGGAGCGAGGGTCGTGCGGGGGAGCGTGAGGGTACTCATGGAAAGGGGAAGTTACTTGGTGAGAGTGAGGACGCGCTGGAGGATTTCTTTGACCTTCCAGGTGAGGCCATCGGTCTTGGTGACGGCGCCGATGCGTGGGTCGCAATAGCGGGCGCGCAGGATGGCGGCGAGCTGGCCGTAGCCGTAGAGGCCTTCGTCATTGAGTTCCACGACGACGACATGGGTGAAGCCGCTGAAGATCTTCTCGAGGCCATTGGGCAGGGGATTGAGGTGCTTCAAGTGCAGCGCGGAAAGCGCTTCGCCGTGCTTGCGCGCCTGCTTCACCGCTTCCTCGATCGGGCCTTTGCTCGAACCCCAACTGACGAGCAGCACATGGCCTTCGCTCGCGCCGTAGACTTGCGGCACGGGCAATTCCTCGGCGAGCTTTTTGAGCTTGTTGCGCCGCTTGGCGTTCATCTGCGTGTGGACCTTGCCGGAACCAGTGGGGTGACCGAGTTCATCGTGCTCGAGACCGGTGACGACGGGATACTTCCCGCTGGCCACGCGGGTGCCGGGAGCGATGTGGCGCGTGATACCATCGGTGGCGGTGAGGTCGTAAGGCTTGTGATCGACGACCGGAGTGAAGTCGGGTGTGAGGTCCTGGCAGACCGCCTCGAAATCCGGAGAGGGGAAGGCCTCGATGCGCGAGGCGATGCCCTGGTCGGTGAGGAGGATGACCGGCGTGGAGTATTTGCGAGCGATGTTCACCGCCTCGATTGCGGTGTAGAAGCAATCTTCGACGCTCGCGGGAGCGAGGACCACACGGGGACTGTCGCCGTGACCGCCGTTGATCGCGATGTTCAAGTCGCTTTGCTCGACGTTGGTTGGCATGCCGGTGCTCGGGCCGCCGCGCTGCACGTCGATGACCACGAGGGGCATTTCCGCCATGCTGGCCCAGCCGAGGGCCTCGGTCTTGAGCGAGATGCCGGGACCACTGGAACCCGTGACAGCGACGCGCCCGGCGTAGCCCGCGCCGATGGCCATGGAGATGGCGGCGATCTCATCCTCGGTCTGCACGAAAGTGCCGCCGTATTTGGGCAGCTCGCGGCGCAGCAGCTCCATGATATCGCTCCACGGTGTGATGGGGTAGCCCGCGCCGAAACGCACGCCGGCGGCGAGCAGCCCATAGGCCAGGGCTTCGTTGCCGCTCATGACGACTTGCGAGTGGCCGGCATTTTCGCCGGGATGAAACTGGAAGGTCTCCCACAGGCCCTGCACCTGGTGACCGTAGCCCGAGTTGAAGCAGGCGAGGGCGTTTTCGACGATGGTGGGATCTTTGCCGCCAAAGCGCTCCTCGATGAGCTTGGTGAGCTTCGGCACGTTGAGGTCGAACATGCGAGCGAGGAGACCCAGGGAGTATATGTTCTTGCCCTTGTCGCGGCCGGTGCCGCCGATGGCCTCGACGGTGAGTGAGGAGATGGGCACGCCGACGTGGTGATAGGAACCGAGCAACTCCTCGTTCGGCTTCACGTGATCGGAGTCGTAGAGGACGATGCCGCCGCGTTTCAGCGAACTGATATGGTTCGCGTAGCTATGATCGTAGAAGCAGAGGAGGACGTCCGCATCGTCGCCCGCGCTGAGAACTTCCCCGGAGCCGATCCGCACCTGGAAGATGGACGGCCCGCCGGAAATCGTGGACGGGATCGTCATGAAGGTCATCACTTCCTGTTCGCTGCGGCCGGCGAGGCGGGCGAGGAAGCCGCCGATGGCCTGGATGCCGTCCTGCGAATTGCCGGCGATACGGATGACGGCTTCGGAGACTTGGGAGACGCGTGGGGTGGTGGGAACGGGGTTGGGGGCAACAGTAGGATCACTCATGGCAAATGGGGACAATCGGGTGCCGCTGGAAATCTTTGGGGGATTCAACCTTGGGGGCACGGGATTGGGTAGCTTGGGACGCTAACAGTGAAGTCTCATTCGTCAAGCCGCAGCCTTAAATGTGCAGCATCGACGATCGGCGACGGTTTCCAGTTTGCCTCGCATGGCCTCCCTGTTCATGCTCCGCCCGATGCAGATTCGCCTCTTGCTTGCGCTTTTCGTCTTCTCCTTCGGTTTGGCCGCGTCTCGGGGAGCGGAGATCCTCGCTCCTCAACCTGGCACCCCGTTGCGCCAGACGATCCTCGACGATCTCCGTGCCGCCGAGCCGACGGTATCGACGCAGAAGGAGAAGAAGCAGAAGATCATTTTCGACAAAGTCGTCCTGCGCGTCTCGGGCGAATGGGCGTGGTTTTCCGTCTCGCCGCGAACGCCGGATGGCAAATGGCAGTCCGAGCCGATGACCGGTCTGGCCCACCACCGCGGCGGGCATTGGAAGGTGATGGAGTATGTCGGGGATGAAGTTGCCTCGGCGGATGAGCCGCAGAAGGCGTATCAAGCGTGGCGCGTGGAGTTGTTGAAGAAGAACCCGCAATGCCCGCCGGAACTCGTCCCGAAGAAGGGCTAGATCGAAATCGACTCCGTGAAGTGCATGTCGGGAAGCAACAGACGCCGGGTGGTGCGAGGGTGGTGGGTTTTGCTGGGGTTGGTGATGCAGGGTCTTTTCACGCTCACCGCAGCGGAGCCGCAGGTGATGGGCTGGCATATCACGGGGGAGACGCGCGCGGCGGTGGTCTATCCTCCATCCGTGCAGGCAAAGAACGCCCGGGCGCCGCTGATTTTCGTCTTTCACGGGCATGGGAACGACGCGTGGTTCTCCACGAAGCAGTTTCCCTTTCAAGAACTCTGGCCCGAAGCGGTCATCGTTTGCCCGCAGGGACTGCCGACCCCTTCCGCGAGTGACCTGCACGGCGAGCGGCGTGGCTGGCAGCACCAGCCTGGCGAAGTCGGCGACCGGGACCTGAAGTTCTTCGATGCCATGCTGCGCACGCTGCGCGGGAAATTCCGGGTCGATGACCAGCGCATCTACGCCGCCGGTTTTTCCAACGGCGGTTTCTTCGACTACATCCTCTGGGCCGAGCGTGGGAAGCTCTTCGCCGCCTTCGCGCCGTGTGCAGCGGCTCTGCGGCCCCCTCTGCAACTCTCCACACCGAAACCGGTGTTCGTGGTGGCTGGGGAGTTGGACGAGCGGGTGCCCTTCGTTGAGCAGCGGAAGAATATCGGCACGCTGCGGCAAATCAATGGCTGCACGGGCGAAGGCGCATCCTGGGGAGATGCGAGGGCGACTCGCTACGAGTCATCCGGCGGAACTCCCGTCGTGGCCTTCGTGCATGCGGGCGGGCACGCCGTGCCGCACGCGGCGACGGTGCTCATCACCAAGTTCTTTCGCGAGCACACGCTGCCCGCGGCGCCCGTCAAACGGTAGCGATCTTCGGCGTTTCGCTGGTCTTCGTTTCCGTCCGCAAACTGCCACCCTTGTGGCCGCTCCACCAGAGGACGATGGGCGAGGCGATGAAGATGGACGAATAGGTGCCGACCACGATGCCGATGAGGATGGCAAACGCGAAGTCGTGCAACACCGGACCACCGAAGAAATACAGCGCGGCGACGGAGAGCAGCGTGCAACCGGAGGTGAGGAGCGTGCGGCTCAACGTCTCGTTGATCGACGCGTTCATGATCGACTGGATCGAGCCGCGGCGCCCGCTGTGCAGGCCTTCCCGGATCCGGTCGTAGACGACGATGGTGTCGTTGATCGAATAGCCCGCGATGGTCAGGATCGCGCCGACCATGATGAGCGAAAGCTCGCGGCCGAAGATCGAGAACAAGCCCACGGTGATGACGACGTCGTGCAGCAAGGCGACGAGCGCGCCGACGGCGAAGGACGCCTCGAACCGCAGGGTGACATAGAGGAAAATACCGAGCATGCCGAGGCCGAGCGCGATGAGGGAACTCTTGGCCAGTTCGCCGCCGACAATCTTGCCGACCTTGTCCTTCTTGTGCTCGGTGAAGCCGGCGTCGGGCATCGACTTGAAAAGCTGCGCCTCGATCTGGTCACCGGTATTGATCGGGCTACGAATGCTGATGAACTCCGTGTGGGAGGACGGATCGGTCTCCTTCTGGATGACGACGTCGTTGATCTTCAATTCCTCGACATGCTTGAGCACCTCGGCCACTTCGACCGGTTTAGCGGGCTTGAGCATGAGCAGATCGCCCCCTTTGAAATCGATGCCGAGATTGTGGGGATAACGCAGGCCAAAGCCGATCATGCTCACGACCGCGACGGTCAGCGAAATGCTGATCCAGAGGAAACGGCGGCCCATGAAATTGATGCCTTCGCCGGAGATGAGGTGGAGCATCGAGATGCGCTTGAGGACGCCGAGCTTCAGCGCCCACGAGAAGATCATGCGGGTAACGACCATCGCGGAAAAGACCGAGGCGATGATGCCGACGACGAGCGTGACCGCGAAACCCTTCACCGGGCCGCTGGCCTGCCAGAAGAGGATGCCGGCCGTGATGAGCGTGGTGGCATTGGCGTCGAAGATGACGGTGAAAGCCTTGTTGTAGGCCGCGTCGATGGAGGACGAGAGGGATTTGCCGGCGGCCATTTCCTCCCGGAGGCGCTCGTAGATGAGCACGTTGGCATCGACCGCGAGGCCGATGGTGAGGATCACGCCCGCGATACCGGGCAGCGTGAGCACGAAGCCAAACATGGCCATCACCCCGAAAAGCACGATGATATTGACGACGAGACCGACCACCGCGACCAACCCGGCGAAGCGGTAATAGATGACGACAAAGATGAGCACGAGGGTGAGGCCGCCGACGCCGGCCCAGATGCCGCTGTTGATGGCCGCCTGGCCGAGGGTGGAGGAGGCGCTACGCTCTTCCTCGATGGCGACCGGGGTCTGAAGCGGATTTTGCAGGGCGCTGGCGAGACCGCGCGCTTCCTTTTCGGCCATATTGCCACCGCTGATCTGCGCGCGGCCACCGCCGATGCCGAGGGGATATTTGTCGGGATCGACGCTGGGCGCCGACTGGATCTTGCCGTCGAGCAGAATGGCCATTTCCGTGTGCTCCTGGGCGACTTGCTGGGTGAGTTTCTGAAATTGCTCGCCGCCCGTGCTGTCGAACTCCAGCGCGACGCCCCAGCCCTGCGCATCGAAATAGGCGGAGGCATGGGTGACGTGGGAGCCGAGCAAGTCCGCGGTGTTCTTGATAAGGAGCTTGGTGGTGATGGGCTTGCCGTTGCGCTCGACGCTCATCTCCTGCAGCGAATAGCCGTGGGGAGCGACTTGGACGCCGGCTTCGATGGCCTGCGCCATCATATTGCTGCCGGGGTGGACGAGGTGAAACTCGAGCTTGGCGACCTTTTTCAATTGCTCGCGAGCGTCGTTGATCGTCTCCTGGCGAAGACCGGGAATTTGCACCAGGATGCGGTCGGTGCCTTGCGGCGTGATGATGGGCTCGCTGACGCCCAACTGGTCGACGCGCTTGCGGATGGCCTCCATCGCTTGGTCGACCATGTCCTTGGTGATTTCCTTCTTCGCACCCTTGTCGTCGGCGGGAGGATCGAGGCGAATGAGGAAGGAGGTGCCGCCCTGCAGGTCGAGGCCGAGATGGATTTTCCCGGGCGGGCCGATGAGCTTGCCGTCGGCGTCCTTGCGGTCGAACGGCGGATAGGCTGCCCAGAGGCAGAAGCTCGTGAGGAGGACGGTGAGCAGGGTGCCGAGGTTGCGCTTTACCCGGTCGCTGTCGGTGAAGAAGTACCAGCCGAAAAGCACGAGCAGGAGCAGACCGAAGAGGAAGATGGCGACGTTGGGATCCATCGGGAAGCGGGGAGCGAGTGGTGAGGTGGGGTGGAGTACGGTGGGCTAGGAGGCGGAACTCTTTTCCGAGCCCTTGTCCACGGAGGCGATGGCGGATTTATCGATCTCGATCTTCACGTTGTCGGCGATCTTGAGGATGAGCGTGGTGCCTTCCTTCACATTGGCGATGATGCCGTAGATGCCGCTGTTGGTGACGACCTTGTCGCCAGTTTTGAGTGTCGAGATGAGGTTCTTCAACTCGCTCTGGCGCTTGTTCTGCGGGCGAATGATCAGGAAATAGAAAATGACCCCGACGCAGGCGAAAGGGATGATCATCTGCAGGGGCGACTGGGCAGGAGGCGCGGCGGCGTCGGCGAGCGTGAGGAAAAGCGATGAGATCATGCGTAAGGAGTAGCTGGGCGTTTCTCGGCGGCGCAATGGCGCCGGAAAAACGGGAGCGGAAGATTAGGCAGCCACTGGGGATTGTCCAAGGAATTCCGTGTGGCTGAAGGGGAGGTGTTCTTAGTACTCAGTGCCCAGTGCTCAGTATCCTTTCGGCGGCGCTGCGGCCTACTGATAACTGGGCACTAAGCACTCTCCTCTCACTTCAGGGGGCGGCCGACGATGATGCCGGCGTCCGAGCGGAAGTGGAAAAGGTAGTCGGAAAGCCGCTGGTCGAGGACGACTTTGCCGTAGTTGTGCGGAGCGGAGGCGTGCATGAAATGCAGGGTGCCATCCGAGGTGCGGTAGGCCAGTCCGACGTGCGCGGTGCCGATGAGGCGGCCGTCGTGCGAGCAGATACCGATGATGTCGCCGGACTGAAGGCGGGATTCGATGCCCGGGACCTGGCTTTTCGGGATGTAGTAGAGCGGTTCGCTGGCCACGCGGGCTTCCATCCGTGCGATCCCGGCGCGGAGGTCGGGATTCTGGCGCATATAGCGGTAGCTCTTCCAGCCGCGGGTCATTTCCACGGCATTATGGGCGGCGGGAACACCCCCGAGATCGCGGGTGAGATCCCTGACCAGGCCGCGCCGGTCGTTGTCGTGCAGCCAGTCTTCCAGGTAGTGCAACCGCGAAAGGTAGCTGCCGGTGCAGGAGCCGCTCCGGTAACGGTCGAGTTCGATGTACTTGAGCATCGTTTGCGGTGTCCAATTGTCCTTGGGCTCGTCGAGCATGCGGGCGAAGGCCAGGGAGCTCTCGAAGAAAGTCCAGCAATCGAGGCCGGTGAGGTTGACCGACGGGGCTTCGATGTGGTCGTCGATTTCCAAGGTGAAGCTGCGGTAGCGGGTGCCGGTCATGGCGCGGCCGACTTCGGCCACCCGCTGGCCGATGGGCAGACCCTTCCATTTGTCCGCCTGCGCAACCAAGGTATCGAATTGCTTGCGGCCCTTGAAGACGGTGTCGAAGGGGAGGCCCGCGGCCTGGCTATGCGCCGCGCCGCAGGCGACGAAGATGAGCAGCCAGACGGCGAGCAACGGTCGGATAATAGCAGGAAAAATGAACATGCGAAGCGGGTGAGACACCGCAACCTGCCAGGCGTTCGAACGGCGGATCCCGCCGCTTAAATCCACGTACCAGCGGGAATCGACGCGCCCTTGGGGACGACGACGATGCCGTCGCGCACATACCAGTTCGGGCCGTCGCAATTGTCCGCCTTGCCGTCGGGCGTGATCACCGCGCCGTCGCCGACGCGGGCATTTTTGTCGATGATGGCGTGATCGATCACGCAGTTTTTGCCGATGCCCAGCTCGATGTCGCCGACTTTGTTGACCTTGTGCACGTCGTAGAAGTCGGCGCCCATGACGATGCTGTTGCGGATCGTGGTGCCGGCGCCGATGTAGCTGCGGATGCCGATGACAGCGCGCTCGATGTGCGCGTCGTCGATGATGCAGCCATCGGAAATGATCGCCTGCTTGATCGTCGCCCCATTGATCTTGCTGCCGGGCAGGAAGCGCGCGTGGGTGTACATCGGCGCGGAGGTGTCGAAGAAATTAAACTCCGGCACCGTGTCGGTCAGGTTGAGGTTGGCGTCGAAGAACGCGCGGATCGTGCCGATGTCTTCCCAGTAGCCCTGGAAGATGTAGCTGTGCACGCGGAACTTCTTGATCATGTCGGGGATCACGTGCTTGCCGAAGTCCACGAGATCGTTGTCCAGCGCCTTGACGAGCACTTCGCGGTTGAAAATGTAGATGCCCATCGAGGCCTGGTAGAGCTCGGCGCCGGCGGGCTGGCCGAGTTCCTTGAGCAGGGTGGCCGGAATCTTCAAGGCGTCGAGTAACTCGGCCGTCTTGGGTTTTTCCTCGAAGCGCACCACCTTGCGGTTGGCGTCGGTGTGCATGATGCCGAAGTCCATCGCGGCCTGGCGCCCGACGGGGATGGTGGCCAGCGTCATGTCCGCCTTGGTATCGATATGCTGCTCGAGCACATCACGGAAATCCATGCGGTAGAGCTGATCGCCGCTGAGGATGACGAAATACTCGTAAGGATATTGCAGGAAATCGCGCAGGTTTTGCCGCACGGCGTCGGCGGTGCCTTGATACCAATTGGTGTCCGTGGGTGTCTGCTGCGCGGCGAGGATTTCCACGAAGCTGCGGGAGAAGTTGTCGAACTTGAACGCCGAGTGGATGTGCTTGTGCAGCGAGGCGGAATTGAACTGCGTGAGGACGTAGACGCGCCGCAGCCCGGAGTTGATGCAGTTCGAGACGGGGATATCGACGATGCGATATTTCCCGGCGAGCGGCACTGCGGGCTTGGAGCGTTCCTTGGTCAGTGGAAAGAGTCGCGTACCGGCACCGCCGCCCATGATGATGGCAAGCGTTTGTTCGGTGATGGAAGGCCAGTTGGAAAGTTGCATAGGGGACAGAATTCAGGGGACCGCGCGCTCAAACTGCCAGAGCCCGCCCGCGCTTGTCACCTGACATTTGTGCGAAAACAAGAGTGCGGGCCGATATCAGGGGTTTGCCTGATGGTGGGAGGCAGCTGCCAAGGCATAGGTCGCGCACCAAAAGTAGTCGAACTCGACGATATTCAGGGAGTCGGTGTAGGGCTGGAGGATGGGCCGAAGTTGATCGGTGGTTGGGAAATTCTTCAGGACTTCGTGCGCGGTGCCGTCGTCGAGGTGCCGCTGTTGGTAGGTGTTGCCGGCTTCGTCGGTACGGCTGATTGGGGTGCTGCTGCCGGGCACGTAGCGATTGTCGATGAAGACCACGCGCGCGCCGGGCAGCAAGGCGGCGTGGAAGTTCTCGAGGAATGAGGTGAGGCGATCGAGGGGAATATGCGACCACCAAAATCCGGCGAATCCGGCGGTGAATTCACTGCTGTCGCGAGGGGGAGCAAAGGCATCTCCACGGGTGAAGGAAACGGTATTGGGATCGAGCCCTTTGGCCCGTGCGATCGCCAGCACTTCGTCGCTGGCATCGATGGCATAAATGGACTCCGCGGCATCGGCGAGGGCGGCGGTCCAGTAGCCGGTGCCGCAAGCCAGTTCCAGGATGCGGCGCCCGCTTAATTCACCGCGAAGGTGATCCTTAAGCCGAACGAGATCTGCCTGGCGCTCGGGCTGGTGGTAAATGCGCTCGTACTCGCTGGCGCGCTGGCTGTAGTAGTCGATGAGGGTGCCGTCGCGATTCATTTGGTCCGCTCAATCATGGATGGAGATGACCTGTGCGCCGTCTGGCCGGGTAGTCCATTCGGCCGTGTATCCTGTGGATTGCAGGATGCGGAAAAGGGCCGCACGAAACGGGACCCGATCGAAATTTCCGGTGAAGGTTGGCGGCGCCTTTTTTTCGCGTTTGAATATCAGGTTGATGCGTAGCTGCCCAAATAGGTTGCCGAATACCTCGCGGATATCGGCGGCGTGAAAATCGCCACTCACTGGCGTTTCGAGGACGTGGCGGAGGTGATCGTTGGGGGGCGGCAGGAACGTGGCTGGGGCCTTCAGCTCAGCCGTATTCGCCACCACCGCGAGCACCAGCAGAAACAAAGCGGGAAGCGCACGTCTTATATCCACTCGTGGCAGACGCTTCACGGCTGCATTTGCAAAATGAGGGCGGAGGGCAGCGCGGCGTGGGCGCCATCCTGGCCGGCGTTGCCGGTGGGGAAATGGGGCAGAGTGGCGTCGATGACCTGCATGCTGGCGGGAAAGCGGTGGCCGGCGGTGAGGACGAGGCCGAGTTGGAAGCCGCGCTTGGTGTCCTCGGCGAGGTCGTAATGCGCCGGGGTCTTCGAGGTGGTGTGACCGGAATCCGGGGCTTCATGGTTCGCGCCGGTGATGGGGACGATGTGCTTCGCGGCGAAGGCGCCGGCATTTTCCAGCGCGGCGGAGAGGCGGTTGTCGTGAATCGGGGCGACGAAGAATTGCAACTCGGCGAGGAACTGCGTGGTGAGCATGAAGTAGCCGAGGATGTCTTTGTTGCCCGGGTCCTTGCCCACGAGGCTGTAATGCCAGAAACCGTCGCCGCCCTGCGCGGGAAGGATTTTCTGGTAGAGGCATTTGTCGGACTTGGCTTTCAGCCGCTTCGCCAACTCGGGATCGATTTTGTGGAGGTATTCGCCGAGCAGGCCGGCGGCGAGGACGAGCGAGGCGTTCTTATTGATCGGCGAAGGCTTGGCCAGCGGCGCCTTCGACTGGCCGGTCGCGATGTCCACGTCCGCCGCCCACCATCCGTTTTCGTTCCAGGCAAATTGATCGAGGACCGTGCCGAGATACTTCAAGTCTTCCTCGCGTCCCTGCTCGTGATGATAAATGTAGGCGAGGGCGGCGAGGTATTCGCCGAGCGCCGGCGGGCCGCCGCCCATGATCTCCGTGCCCTCGGGCGTTTCCTTTTCCTTGATCGGCAGCACGCCGAGCTTGGTCGCCCGCATCTCGCGCAGCACGCCATCGGCGAGGTCGACAGCCGCCGCGCGGTCACGCGATGTGCCCGTGCGCTCGCCCATGAGGTAGAAGGCGAGGGCCGTTTCCGCGGCGGCACTCTTGCCTTTCATGTCCACCGCTTTGCCTTCGGGCGAAGTCAGATGGTCGAGGTGCTTGGTGAGAGCGTCGAAGAGGCGCTGTTGGAACTTATTGAGATCCTCGTTCGAAACGCCGGGAGCGGATTGTTCGGCGGCAGTCAACTGGGCGCCGGCTACGAAGAGGGAGAGGATGAAGAGGAGTTTGGTGAGCATGTTCCACGGGGTTGCCTGTTGTAACAACGTCCGGTTGGAGAATTAGGACAACTGATGCGCAGGCGGGGGTCTCAAGGCTTGAGAGAAAATTTTGAGGCTTGATCGACCTTGACCCGCCTTGATTCGTCTTGGTGAATGTCGGCTTTCCCCAAACCGGCCGTGAGGCTTTGTGGCGAGGGCATGGCCGTGATCGGAAGTGTTCCACAGATGGTTTCCATATCGATTCACCGGGCGGCGAAGTCCCGGCGGTACTTCACAAAGGCGTGTTTGGTGTCGCTGTCGAATCCGCAGCGCTTGAAAAAGGCATGGGCCTCGTGGCGGGTGTGGCTGCTCAGGAGCATGAGCTTCGTGCAATGATGGTCCGCAGCGAGACGCTCGACCTGGCCGAGCAAAAGGCGGCCCAAGCCCCAGCCGCGCATCTGTGGGGTCACGACGATGTTTTCGATCACGCCGAAGGGTTGCGTGCCGTACATCGCATCGGGGCAGAGGATGAGGAGAACGGTCGCGCAAACGAGGGCATCGATTTCGGCGACCAGGAGCAGGCTGTGGGGAGACGCGGCCATCGCCGCGATCTGCTCGGGCAGCACGTGGATATTCGGATCGGAGACCAGCTCACGATAAAGGCTCTCAATGACCGGGGCGTCATGGGACGTCGCCTAGCGGATGATGCAGGGCGGGGGCGACAGAGATGAATGGCTTGGGTTCACGGGTAGCAGTTGGGTCTTCAATCCTTCGGGCACTCTCACTCAAACAAACCGCGCATTCCCACCGACCAGGGAATGTTCCTCCTTCACGCGAAACGGTGTCGCATAACAACGGGCAAATGTAAAGCTAAAAATGCGCTTTCGAGCTACTTTGGCGCGCTACTTCAGGTGGTCGTTATAGCAATGTGACGCCCACCCCAAGTAATGCGGATTGGCGTTTTGGCGCTCGTCGAGGGTCTTGAGCATTTCGGGAAGTCGTTCGCGGTAATCCGCCGTGCGGAGGGCGATGGACATGCCGGCGAGCTTGGGGTCGTCGAGGCCTTCGTAGGCCATGGTGAGATAGCGTTCCGCGGCGTGCTGGAGTTTCAGGACTTTGGACTCCTCGCTCTTGCCGTCGTCGGGGCTGCTGAGTTCGTAGAGCATGAGCGTGACGCGGTCGACGGAGGTGAGGAGGGTCTGGCGCTGGGCAGCGTCGCCCTTGAGGAGTTTATTGGGGATGTCGGCGTTGACGGTCAGGTGAGCGGGCGCGGCGATGGCTTTCACGCCGCGGAAGGTTTCGATGAGGCCGGGGAAGAACTCGAGATTGCCTTTGTTTTCCGGGCGTTGATGCGGCTCGACGTCGAGATGGATGCCGTCGAAGCGGTGACGAGGTTGCACGGCGTTGAAGTCGACGATGGTTTTCGCCAGGGCGAGGAACTTGTCGCGTGGCGGCCCGGCTTCATCCGAGTCGATACTGTCGAGCAACGCTTCGACACGAATGCGCGACTGGTGCAGCAGATCGATGAGTGCGAGGAGCGGTGCGTCCTGCGCGGGATGGTCGCGCGCGGAGACGGAGACGTAGACTTCATTGATGCGGTTGGCCTTGGCGAAATCTCGCAGGGCTTCGGCGCTGCCGGGTTGGGCGAGGACGGACGGAGTCTTCCAGACCCACAGGCCGCGGATGATTGGATAGACGGTCACACCGCCGATTTCATTGGTGGGTGAATCGATGACGGATTTTACGCCACCGATGATCCATTGCGGAGCTTCGGCGGCGAGGCAGAGTTCGATCAGGTTCGGCAGATCGTAAAAGCGCAGCGCACCGTGGACGGCATTGATTTGTTGATTTCGCGCCAATGGGCCGCGCACGACGCGATCCCACGATTCGAGGCTGTGGGATATCTGCGTATGAATGAAAAGCCCTTCTCCCAAGGCGCGCGCGTGGAGTGCGGGCACGCCTGCTTCGCCGTCACTGATGAGCATGACGGGGCCGCCTTTGTTCAACGTTTCGGAGGCATAACGCGCGGAAGCAAGGATGTCTTCTGCGCGCAGGCCGACGAACGATTGCCCAAGCAAATAGGCTGTCGAAATCCACGGCCAGTCCACGCCGGAAATGGTATTGTACCCGCCACCGGTGGATTTGCGCTGCGTTTCGCCCGCGCCACGCACGTCGATGGCCAGGACCGTGTCGCCGCTGCGCACGTCTTCCTCGATTGAGCCGCCGATCCCGGCGTCTGCTTGCTTACCCTCGCCGTGAACGTAAAGTTCCACGCCGCTGCTGGGCTCTTTGGGGTGAAAGAGTAGCGCGGGAATGACGGTGCCTTCGTCATTGCGGAGGATCAGGCGTTCGATGCGGATCGCACCGCCCTGGGTTACACCCACACTGATGGCGGTGAGTTTCGGAATTTCCGCAAGCGGGCGAATGTGCGCGAGTTCGCGTACCTTTGATTCCTTTTCTTCGACCGATTTTTCTCTCCAGAATTGTTCCCTTTCCTTGGCGAGCTTCGTGGCAAGATCGGCCTGCAGATCGAAGTAGGTGCGCGCGCCGGGGAGGTGAAAGACATTGCCGTCCGGCGTGCAGAGCAGCTCTTTTTCCGGCAGGACGTCGAAGGCGGGTTCCTGCCAGGCGTCGTCTTGACCCGCGAGCCAGTGGCGGAAAAAGCGGGCGGATGCGACGCGCATCTCCGGTCCGAGATCGTGTTTGGTGTCGGCCTCAATGAGATCCACGCGCTCGGGGAAACCGAGGCGTCCGTAGAAGCGCTTCGCCTGGCGGAAGACGTTCCAGGCGCCGCTGATGTCGAAGAAGTCCTGCGTCGCGGCCATGATGAGCGTCGGCTTCGGCGCCCGCAGCAGGACGAAATCGGCGTGGTCGAGTCCGGTGCTGATCTGCCCAAAGAGATGCTGCTCGAGATCCTGCGGGCCGATGGTCTCGAGCAGGCGCCGGTAGCCGGTGAGATAGCACGCGGGAGCGGCGGCGACGACGCGGTCGTCGAGCGCCATGAGATAGCTCGTCATCGTGCCGCCGCCGGAGACGCCGGTGCAGCCGAGGCGGTCGCCGCGGATGTCGGGGCGGCTCTGGAGGTAATCGAGGCCACGCATTCCGTCCCAGATCATGGTGCGGGCGAGACTCGAGCCGAGGAGGATGGCGCCCACGCCCATGAGCTGGTGCTCGTTCGTGGTGCTGGCAAATTCGGGCGTGCCGTCCGCCTTGAGATAGTAACGCCGCTCGCCCTGGCCGATCGGGTCGTAACAAAAGGCGGCGATGCCCGCCTTGGCCATGCTGATGGCGGCGCGTTGGTAAAGCGCGCCGGCCTTGGCGACCGGGGTGTGGCCGCAAGGCATGAGCACGGCCGGATGCGGCCCGGCGCCCGCGGGGAGATAGAGCACGCCGCTGACAAAGAATCCCGGCTGGCTCTCGAAGAGGATCTTCTCCATCCGGTAATCGCCGAAATCACGCTGGCCGGTGACCCGTGCATTGAGCGGTGTGCGCTCCGGAAAACCGCCGAGTGCGGTGAGCAGATTTTCCCGTTGCCGTTTTTGCCACGCGGCGAGGTCTTCTGGCGTCTTGAGCTGCTCGTAGGCGGCGTCGCGGCGGTCGAGCGCGGCGTAGGCGAGCTTCTTGAGTTGGGCGTCGACGAGCAGGTCGGGAGCGACTCCATCGACGAGCGCGGGCAGTACCCGGAGTTCGTCCGCTGCCCGGCCGAACGCGGCGAGGCACAGGAGGATGACCAGCCAGACGGTGCGGGTTCGCAGGAGGATGTGTTGGGGGAGAGGGTCCAGTGGGGAACTCATGGGAGGATCGCCATGCTATCGCATCCAAAAGGGCGGGGAAGTGCGATTCAGTGGGTATGCAAGTGATTCACCTCCAGGATTTCAAACCGGCGCTGCCCGGGGCGCGTAATTGGATGGTCGTGCAGCGAGCCTGGGATGAGCATCCAGAAATGCGTCCTCAACTGGCCGGGAGCATGCGCCGCTTTTGCCGTTCGGTGAACGAGGTCGTGAGCCGGCCGCACTTGCGGCGGTGAAGAGTTCGTGGGCGCTCAGGCCGACGGTGGCTTTGAATTCCAACCGGTGAGCCGGTAATAACGAAGGAGCCCGCCTTTGGCGAAGATCATCACCAATCCGGTGATAAAGAGGAGCGCTCCGACGCAGCGCATCCCCTGATTCCAGGCGCGCACTCTGGGGGTTTGCTGGGGCGGCACCCAGGAGCTGCTGAAGGTCCATAGATCTTTGCCGAATTGTCCACCGTGCTCTTGCTGAAAGCGCGCGAGCAGCGCCTCGAGTTGGGCGAGCGCGGTGGTGCGATCAGGGGCGGTGAGCCATACCTGATAGTCGCGCGATTGGTGGTCGCTTTTCATGAAGATCAACCCGGCTTCGACGTGCTGGGAAGCGAGGGCACGGCCAAAGGCCGCCTGAGTTGGATCATCGGACACCTCCATGACCTTGATCTCGCCCGTGGCGACGACGCGTTCCGCGAGCATGCGCCCCGGAAAGTCGCTCGCTTCGTAGAACATCCACGCGAGGACCATGAGCAGACCGGCGAACAGCGCCCATCGGGATTCCTGGGGAGGCAGCAAGGTCATGGGTGAGCCGGGGCTGCGGACAATTCAGCCAACGCCGATGAGCCAGCCGGCAAGGAAGACGAGGAGGCCGCCGCCGATGACCTGGAGGGTGGCGGAGACGAGCGGAGAATCCATGTAGCGGTAGCGGATCCAGGAGATGACGCCGAGTTCGACAATGACGACGGCGATAGCGATTGCAGTGGCGGTGTGAAAGTTGTGGATCAGGTAAGGCAGGGTGTGGCCGATGCCGCCGAGGGTGGTCATGAGTCCGCAGACGACGCCGCGCAGCCACGGGGTTCCGCGGCCGCTGAGTTTGCCGTCGTCGGAGAGCGCCTCGGCGAAGCCCATGCTGATGCCGGCGCCGACCGAGGCGGCGAGACCGACCTTGAAAGTCTCGGTGGTATTGGCGGTGGCAAAGGCGGCGGCGAAGAGCGGGGCGAGGGTAGAGACGGAGCCGTCCATGAGCCCGGCCAGGCCGGGCTGCACGAAGCGGAGCACAAACTGGCGCCGGGCGGTCTCGTGTTCCTGCTCGACGGCGCCGGCTTCGGTCTGCTCGGCGTTGACGCTTTCGGCGGTGGCCTCGTGCTTCTGCTCTTCATTGGCGAGGTCGCCGAGGAGTTGGCGCACCGAGGCGTCCCCGGCTTTTTGAATGGCGGCTTCGTAGAAGCGCCGGGCGTCTTGCTCCATGAGGGCGGCTTCCTGGCGGGCTTTTTCTGGATGGATGGAGGTGAGAAGCCACGAAGGGCGGCGGATATTGAAGCCCTCCACGTCCTGACGGCGGATGAGGGGGACGTGCTCGCCAAACTTTTGCTGGTAGAGATCGAGCAGACGGTGGCGGTGGCCGGATTCCTCGTCGGCCATGCGGGTGAAGAGCTCGGCGGTGGCGGGATAGCTGGCCCGCAAGCCCTCGGCGAAATCGCGATAGATGCGCCCGTCTTCCTCCTCGGAGGTGATGGCCAAGGCGAGAAGCTGGGCTTCGTTGAGATCGCGGAAGTGCATGGCGGCTTTTTAATGGCGAAGGGCGAAAGGCGGAAGACGAAAGGCATTTTAACCGCCGAGACGCAGAGGCGCGGAGAAAACGAAAAGGCGACGGAGCAAGCAGATCCTCCTTTCCTCTCCGCGTCTCTGCGCCTCGGCGGTTATTTTCCGGCACGCGTAACGCTGCTCGCGCTACTTGCGCTCGCCGCCGGGCTCTGGCAGGGTGCGCGCTCACTTCCAAACTCTTTTTACCCTTATGTGCGGCATCATCGGCTACATCGGCAAATCCCAGGCGGTTCCCATCCTTCTCGACGGCTTGCGCCGGCTGGAATATCGCGGCTACGACAGCGCCGGGGTGGCGATCTACGACAACGGCAAGATTGAGCTGCGCAAGCGCGTGGGGCGCATCGCGAACCTCGCGGAATTGATCAAGCAGTCGCCGCCGGCGGGCACGTCGGGCATTTCGCACACCCGGTGGGCGACGCATGGGGGCGTGAGCGATGACAACGCGCATCCGCACGTGGACCAGAGCGGCAAGCTTTTCCTCTGCCACAACGGCGTGATCGAGAATTACAACGTGCTGAAAGATCAATTGGTGAAGGAGGGGCACGTCTTCCACAGCCAGACGGATACGGAGGTGCTGGCGCACTTGATCGGCAAGCATTACGACGCAGTCGGCGGTGAGCCGACGAAGGGGCGCCTGGTGGAGGCGTTGCGCCTGGCGCTGAAGCAGGTGGTCGGCACTTACGGTATCATCATGATGCACAAGGATTTGCCGGACGTGCTGGTGGGCGCGCGGCGGGGCAGCCCGCTGGTGCTGGGCGTGGGCAAGGGCGAGAACTTTTTTGCCAGCGATGTCTCGGCGATCGTGGCCTACACGCGCGACGCAATTTACCTGAAGGACTACGATATTGCCGCGCTCACGCGGGAGGAATTCGAGATCACGAGCCTGCTCGGCGGGGCAAGCGGCTTCGAGGTATCGAAGGTGGAGTTCAGCGAAGAAGACGTGAACAAGGGCGATTTCGCGCACTACATGCTCAAGGAAATCTACGAGCAGACCGAGACGATCCAGGACGCGATGCGCGGGCGGCTGAGCCGCGAACAGGGGACGTCTGTGCTCGGTGGATTGGACATGACCAATGCGGACTTGCGGACGGTCGAGCGTATCATCCTGTGCGGTTGCGGCACGGCGGGTCACGCCGCGATGGTCGGCGAATATGTCATCGAGCAACTGGCGCATGTGCCCACGGAAGTGGAGTTCGCCAGCGAGTTCCGCTACCGAAACATGCCACTGCCGAAGGACTCGCTGGTCTTTGTGATTTCGCAAAGTGGCGAGACGGCGGACACGCTGGCGGCCTTGCGCGAGAGTCAGCGCAAGGGGCATCGCACGCTCGGGATTTGCAACAACGTGGCCAGCACGATTGCGCGCGAAAGCGATGGCGGCGTCTACATGCATGCCGGGCCGGAGATCGGCGTGGCGGCGACGAAGTCATTCACCTCGCAGGTGACGATCCTCACGCTCGTGGGTTTGTTGCTGGGCCGCATCCGGCATCTTTCGCACAGCGAAGGCTTGCGGATCATCGATGAGCTCGAGGCGATTCCCGCGAAGGTGGCGAAGATTTTGGAGCAAACCGATCACATCAAGAAAATCGCCGAGAAGTACTGCAAGGCGCATTCGATGATGTTCCTCGGGCGGCAGTTCAACTATCCCGTGGCGCTCGAGGGCGCGCTGAAGATGAAGGAGATTTCCTACATCCACGCCAGCGGGCATCCGGCGGCGGAGCTGAAGCACGGCGTGATCGCGCTGATCAGCGCGGATGTGCCGAGCGTGTTCATCGCGCCGGACGACTCGGTGTTTGAGAAGAACGTGAGCAACATCGAGGAAGTGCGCGCGCGCAAGGGGCCGATCATCAGCATCGCGACTGAAGGGAATGGGAAGATTGGGAAGGTGTCGGATGACGTGATCTTCATTCCTCCGTGCCCGGACTATCTCTCGCCGTTGCTCACTGCGATTCCGCTGCAATTGCTGGCCTACCACACCGCCGTGGCGCTCGGCTGCGACGTGGACAAGCCGCGCAATCTGGCGAAGAGTGTGACGGTGGAATAAGCGAGCCTTCGCTGTACGAGAAGACCGCGTTGGCCGGCGAAAGTGACCATTTCGCGGGCGGATTAAAGAGGGGCGGCTCGCACACCCCATCCGAAAAGGGCCGCGGAAACGTATCATAGGTTAAAGGAGATTAACTATGTCACTCATTCTCATTATCCTCTTGGTGCTCCTCCTCGTCGGAGCGTTGCCCATGTGGCCGCATAGCAATAGCTGGGGCTACTATCCGGGGGGCGGCCTCGGGCTGGTCCTCTTGATCATCGTCATCCTGGCGATTACCGGGCATATCTAGTCACCCTTGGCAGCGCGGAGAAATGCGCGACCGGTTTACGAACCGGCTGCGATTGTTAGGGTGTCCCTTACACACCTATGAAAGTTCTCTGGAAAGGCGCCATCACCTTCGGTCTCGTCACAATTCCGGTCTCCCTCTATCCCGCGACGCGGCGGGAGGAGTTGAAGTTCCGCCTGCTGCGGGCGAGCGATCATAGCCCGGTAAACTATAAGCGCGTGGCGGAGGCGGATGGCAAAGAGGTGCCGTGGGACCAGATCGTAAAAGGGTACGAACACGAGAAAGGGAAGTTTGTCATCATCAAGGATGAGGATTTTGCGCGGGTGGACGTGGAGGCGACCCAGACGGTCGACATCATCAATTTCGTCAGCCTGGAGGACGTGGATCCACTGCTCTTCTACAAGCCTTACTACCTGGAGGTCGGTAAAGGCGGGGACAAGGCCTATGTGCTCTTGCGTGATGCGCTGACGGAGACGGGCAAGATCGCCATCGCGAAAGTGGTCATTCGCGCCCGCCAGCATCTGGCCGCGGTCAAGCCGCAGAAAAAGGGGCTGATGCTCGAGCTCATGCACTTTCCGAAAGAGTTGATCGACATTTCGGAATTCGACAAGCCGGCGGAAAAAGCGATCGGCAAAGCGGAACTGCAAATGGCCAAGCAACTCATCTCGAGCATGACTACGGAGTGGCACCCCGCGGAATATACCGATGAGTACCACGAAGCGCTGGAAAAGCTGATCGAAGAGAAGGTCGAGCATGGCGACAAGACTGCGCCCAAGGCCGCGAAGAAGCGTCAGCCGACGAATGTGATCGACTTGGTCTCGGTCTTGCAGAAGAGCCTGCAACAGACCAAGGGCCATGCGAAGAAGGAGAAGAAGCGGACGGCCAAAAAAGCGCGTCCCCAAGCGCATCATGCGGCCCGCAAGAAAGCAGCGTAACCGGCCATGTCGCTGAAGGAATACGCGCGCAAGCGGGACTTTCGCCAGACGCCGGAGCCGGTTGCTGCCCAGCCGAAAAGCCAGGCCGGGCATCGTTTCGTCATCCAAAAGCATGATGCCAGCCGGCTGCATTACGATTTTCGACTGGAGATCGGTGGCACGCTAAAATCGTGGGCCGTGCCGAAGGGTGTCCCTTACGCCCATGGAGAAAAGCGCCTCGCGGTGCAAACGGAAGATCACCCCCTGGCCTATATCGATTTCGAGGGCAGCATCCCCGCCGGACAATACGGTGGCGGCACGGTGATGGTGTGGGACCAAGGAACCTTTGAGCCGCTGAGCAAGACGCCAGCGAAGGAACTTGCGGGAGGGAAACTGCATTTCGTGCTCAAGGGCACCAAGGTAAAGGGCGAGTGGTACCTAGTGCGCTTGCGCGACGGGAAACAGTGGTTGCTCATCCGCGGCGGCAAGGACATGAAACCGGTTTCGAAGAGGCTGGAAGACACTTCGGCACTCTCCGGTCACTCGATGCGGGAACTCGCGAAAGGAGATCGCGTGTGGCAATCGAAGTCGGCGGGCAAGGCAACTTCCAAGGTGGCGAAGCGGCGTGTCGCGCGCCCGGCGCCGCTGCCGAAGTTTGTCGAGCCGATGAAGGCGAAGCTGGCGGCGCATGCTCCGAAAGGCGATTGGATCTATGAAATCAAGTTCGACGGATTTCGGGCACTGGCCTTGAAAGGCGGGAGCCAGGTGCGGCTGCTGTCGCGGAATGACAAGGACTTCGGTGGAAAATTTCCCGAGGTGATGGAAGCCCTGCTCGCGCTCGACGCCCGGGACGCGATCATCGATGGTGAGATCGTGGCGCTGGATGAAAAGGGACGCTCGTCATTCCAACTGCTCCAGGCGTATGAACTCGGCGAGGAGCACCCGCCGCTTTTCTTCTACGCCTTCGATTTGTTGCAACTCGACGGAGAGTCGTTGGTCGATTTCCCGCTGGCCGAACGACGGGAAAAGTTGCAGCACTTGTTGCGCGGTGCGCCGGACATTTTTCGCTATTCGGATTCGTTGGGCAGCGACGCCAAGCGGCTGCTGGCGCAGGCGCGGAAGCTGGGCTTGGAAGGCTTGATCGGCAAACGCGCCGACTCTCGCTACGAAATCGGCAAACGCACTGGCGCGTGGGTGAAACTGAAGCTGCAACAGGAGCAGGAATTTGTGATCGGCGGCTATACCGACCCGGAGGGAACGCGGCCGTATTTTGGGGCGTTGCTGGTGGGCGTGTATCGCGCGGGCGAACTGATCTATACGGGAAAAGTCGGGACGGGCTTCAATCACAAGCTGCTCAAAACCCTTTACAGTGCTTTCAAAAAGATCGCTCTCAAAACCTGCCCCTTCACAAATCTCCCCGAGAAGAGCGAGGGCCGCTGGCGGCAAGGCATCACCGTGGCGCAAATGAAACGGTGCCATTGGGTGAAGCCCGAGATGGTGTGTCAGGTGAAATTCGGCGAATGGACGCGGGACGACCGATTGCGGCAGCCCGTATTTCTGGGCTTGCGGGAAGACAAGGACGCGAGCGAAGTCGTCCGCGAAAAGGCCTCCTGATCATGGCCGCCAAAGCCACCCTCGAAGTCGCCGGCCGAAAGGTCGATGTGAGCAACCTCGACAAGGTTTACTATCCGAAGACCGGGTTCACCAAGGGGCAGATGATCGACTACTACATCCGCATTTCCGAGGCGTTGCTGCCGCATATGCAGGGCCGGCCGCTCAGCCTGAAGCGCTATCCGGACGGAGTGGAGGGGTTCTTCTTCTACGAGAAACAGGCGCCGAGCCATCGCCCGCGGTGGATCAAAACGGTCAAGGTCGCCAAGACCGAAGGCGGCGCCATCGATTACTGCATGTTGAACGACCTGCCGTCGCTGGTCTGGGCGGCGAACCTCGCGGACCTCGAGTTGCACACCTTTCTGCATCGCGCCCCGGCGATCCAGCGGCCGACCGCGCTCGCCTTTGACCTCGATCCCGGGCCGCCGGCGGACATCGTGCTGTGCTGCCAGGTCGGCCTGTGGCTCAAGGAGATTTTCGACACGTTAAAGATGCAGAGCTTCCCGAAAACGTCTGGTTCGAAGGGGCTGCAAGTCTATGTGCCGCTGAACACCGCGGTCACCTACGAGAAAACCAAGGCGTTCGCCCACGCCGTGGCGCTTCTCCTCGAAAAGCAGCATCCGGAACTGGTCGTCTCGCGCATGCAAAAGGTGCTGCGCAAAGGCAAAGTGCTCGTGGACTGGAGCCAGAACGACGACAAGAAGACGACGATCAACGTCTACTCCCTGAGAGCGAAGGAGCGGCCCACGGTTTCCACCCCCGCGACTTGGGAGGAAGTGGCAGGCGCGCTGAAAAAAAAGAGCGGCGGGAAATTGGTCTTCGAGAGCAGCGACGTAATCAAGCGCGTGAAGACACTGGGCGATCTTTTCGCGCCCGTCCTGACTCTGAAGCAAAAGCTTCCGCCCCTGCGAAGTATCGAAATATAGGCAGCAGTCGAAACCGGTTCGGCGGGAAGGACTTCGATTCCGAGACTCACGACGTCACGAGCAAGAGCGTCAGGATGAACCAGGCCAGCCCCCAAAGAAATGAGTCGGAGTTCATGAAAAGCACATCGGAATGGCGACGCCCCATGGTCGCATGCGGCCTCTCAGAACTCCGCTTTTGTCTACCTCACGGGAGTGCGCCAGTTGAGGATGGGACTCGACACATGGCAATTGAGGCAGCGCGTGGCGGGGAATTCGAGATGGCAATTGGGGCACACCGCTTGCGTTTCGAAGGTGTCGAAAGCCGTCTCGCATTGCGGGCAGCGCCAGAGCGCTCCGATGGGAGGCGACATGTGGCAGGACGGACAGGCAAAATCGGTCCGCCGCGGCTGCTGCTCCATGGCAGTGAGCGCCTTGGCGTGCGCCCAACCCCGGCGGCAATTTTGGAAGATGTAAAAGGTGATGAGGCCGAGCCAGATGGAATGTTCATTAAGCGCATACATGGCCAGTCCGGCGACACCGATGAAACCAACGACGGCTGCCACGTACATGCTGCGCGCCCGGCCCAGGACGAACCACAGCAAGGCACGGAGGATTTGCCCGCCATCGAGCGGGTAAACCGGCAGCATATTGAACATCAACAGAAGGGAATTCATCCACCAGATCGAGCGGAGGAAGTTGGAGGTATCCGGCAGAGGAATATCTATCCAGAGAGGAATGTGGTTCGTCGCAACGACGAAAGAGAGCACGAAGAACAGCACTACGTTGACCAATGGCCCGGCGGCGATACTCCACAGCTCGGCACCCGGACGGGGTGGCGGCGAGACGTAGGCAACGCCACCGAAAGGCCAGAGCAGGATTTGTTCGGCGCTGCCGCCGACCTGCCGCGTGGCCAGGGCATGGCCGAACTCATGGACCAGCACAATCAGGAAGAGCGTGAGGTATTCGGCGATACCCCAGGCGATCGACGAGTATTCGTGAGCGCGGTACTGGATCTGGTAAATGGCCACAAAGGCCCACGCCCAATGCACGTAGACATCAATCCCGAACAGGCGGAATAACCGAAGGGAACCTTGAGGGCCAGGAGTCATGCGCGGCACTGTGGTCGTGGGTTTGGTGGGTGGCAAGGGGCTTTGCCGGACCGGTTGTGCGGCGTTTACGCAGCCGCGTGATTTGCCAAATCGTTCGGGCGTCGATATATCTGTTTTCCCCACCACGCATGGATCGCCTCCTGTTGGTCATTGCTACATTTTGTTTCCTGTTCGGGTTTGCCTACACCATGCATGCCTTGGGAGCGCGCGTGTACAAGGCTTCGCGGCTCAATTTCTTCGCGATTCTCACCGGTTTTCTCTGTCAGACGGCGTTTTTGTACGTGCGCGGCCAGGCGGTCGGGCGCTGCCCGTTGACGAGCCTCTTTGAAGTGCTGATCTTCCTGAGCTGGTCGACGGTGTTCTTTTACCTGCTCATCGGGCCGGCTTACCGGCTTTCCCTCCTGGGGGCGTTTACCTCGCCGCTGGCCTTTCTCTTTCAAGTCGGAGCGTTGCTGCTGACCAGCGACACGCCGATGAAGGCGAAGACCCCGCCGAATGCCTGGCTGGAATTGCACGCCGCCATCTCCGTGGTGGCCTACGGGGCCTTCGCCCTGGCCTGTGTCGCGGGGGCGATGTATCTCGCGCAGGAACGGCAACTCAAGAGCCACAACATCCACTCCATTTTCTACCATCTGCCGCCGATCCGGGATCTCGCGGTGGCGAATACCCGGTTGATCGTCGTCGGGTTTCTGCTGCTCACGGTTGGCCTGGGCGCCGGCTTTGGCCTGGGGGGCATTTTCACCCACTCGGTGCTCACGGCGTGGGCGATCGGCGTGTGGTTTCTCTACGGCTTCATCCTCACCGCGGAATGGCGGCATCGCATCAGCCCGCGGCGGGTGGCGTGGCTTTCGGTCGCGGCCTTCAGCGCCTTGCTGCTCACCCTCGGCGGCCTCAATTTTATTGCGCAGAAAGGCACCCTCTAGCGATGGAGATTCTCTGCCTCGGTCTCAGCCATCACACCGCGCCGATTGATCTGCGGGAAAAGTTTGCCATCGCGGAAAGCGAAGCGCCGGTGGTGGCCACGCGGCTTTTGGCCGCACCGGGGGTCAGCGAGGCGGTCGTCGTTTCGACCTGCAACCGCGTGGAGTTCTATGTCGCGGCGGAGCAGGCTGCGCAGGGCTTTGGCGCGGTGAATGAATTCCTGACGACACGCCTGGCGGAGCCGCCGGGGGAGGCCTTCTTCCAACTGCCCACGGCGGCGGCGATCCGGCATTTGTTCCGCGTCGTGAGTGGGCTGGATTCCATGGTGCTCGGGGAGACGGAGATTCTCGGCCAGGTGAAGAAGGCCTACGCCGCGGCGACCGCCGGCAAGACGACCTCGAAGCACCTGAACAAGCTCTTCCAGCGTGCCTTCAATGTGGCTAAGGACGTGCGCACGAATACCAATATCACCCGTGGCGCAGTGAGCGTGGGCTCGGCGGCGGTGGAACTCGCCGAGAAAATTTTCGGCAAGCTCTCGACCTGCCATGTCATGATCCTCGGCGCGGGAGAAACGAGTGAACTGACCGCCGGCGCGCTCGCCGCGCGCGGGGTGCGCTCCATTTTCGTGGCCAACCGCTCCTATGACCGGGCGGTGACCCTCGCGGAGAAAATGAAAGGCAAGGCGATCCACTTCGATGAATGGCCCAACCAATTTCACGATATCGACATCCTCATCGGCTCGACCTCCGCACCGCATCATGTCGTCACGGCCGCCCAGCTCGCGCCGATCATGCGCACCCGCCCGGATCGTCCGCTCTTTTGCATCGATCTCGCGGTGCCGCGCGATATTGAGTCGGCGGTCAATGATCTCGAAGGAGTCTACCGTTATGACATCGACGATCTCCAACGGATGGCCGAGCAGTCGATGGGCGTGCGCAAGCAGGAGCTCGTGCTTTGCGAGCAGATGATCGAGCGGCATGCGACGGAGTTTGGCGAATGGCTGGCCGGTGGCTGGACGCAGGCGGGCGTGCGCTATTCGGAAGCGGTGTCGGGAGGGCAAAGTTGAATTCGATCATCCTTGGCACACGCGCCTCGGCGCTGGCTCTTGCGCAGGTGGAGTTGACCGCGAAAGCCCTGGCCGCGGCCTTTCCCGGGCTGGTGGTGACGCGCCAGGAATTCGTGACCCGTGGAGACAAGAAGCTCGACCTGAGCCTGATTCGCGCGAACGAAGCGGGAGGCAAGGGGCTCTTCACCAAGGAACTCGAAGACGCGTTGCTCAACGGCGCGATCGATGTGGCCGTGCACAGTCTCAAGGACTTGCCGGGGCACAATCCGCCCGGGCTGGAAATCACCGCCGTGCTGGAGCGCGCGCCGACGGCGGACGTGCTCATCACCCGCGAACCGCAGACGCTGCGCGATATCCCGCAGGGTGTGACTCTCGGGACGAGCAGCGTGCGCCGCGCGCGACAATTGCAGTGGCTGCGACCCGATGTGCAGATCGTGGACTGGCGGGGCAACGTGCAGACGCGCTTGCGCAAGCTTGCCGAGCGGAGCGAAGTCGCGGGCATCATTCTCGCGCAGGCCGGGCTGGAGCGCCTCGGGCACGATTTGCGTGGTGGAATGCTCGAAACGGAGCAGGGAAAATTCAGCGTGACCTCACTCAGCGAAGATCTGCTGCCCGCCATCGGCCAGGGCGCCATCGCCCTGCAAAGCCGGGCCGACCGCGCGGAAGTGACTGCTATGCTGCAAGCAATCGACCACCGCGACACGCATTTCGCCATCCGCGCCGAGCGCGAATTGCAGCGCCTGCTGTCCGGCGACTGCGCCTTGCCGGTCGGCGTCCGGACGAAGTTGACGAGCAGCGGCATCGCCATGCGCGCCATCCTTTTCGGCGCGCCGGACGCCCCGCCGAAAGAAGCCGAAGCCGAAGCCGCAACGCCTGAAGCAGTGGCCGCGGCAGTCTTTGCCGACTTGGAGAGGCCTTAAGCGACGCCGACCGGAGGGCGCGTCGTGCTGGAGCGCGCGGGGCGATCGATTCCCGAGCGCCGTGAGGAAGAGGGGAGAGCGTCACGGCTGACTACTGGGAAATCGATCGTGAAAGTCGTGCCCTCACCGAGGCCGGCGCTGGCGCCGGTGAGCGTGCCGTCGTGGAGCTCGACGATGCCGCGGGCAATGGCGAGGCCCAAGCCGAGGCCGCCGTGCTTTTTGTTCGTCTCGCGGCCCGCTTGTTCGAAGGGGTGAAAGATGCGCTCCAAGGATTCGGCCGTCAGGCCGACACCGTTGTCCTGAATGCGTACGGCGATGCGGCCCGGGGCGGAGTTCAAGGTCTCGATTTCGATGCGCCCATCGGGGGCGGTGAATTTGGCGGCGTTGCGCAGGAGGTTCCAAAAGACCTGCAACAGGCGATCGCGATCGCCTTGGATGCGCGTTTCCGAGGCCTTCAGGTGCAGGGTGGGCGTGGGCCCGACGAGCTGGCGATCAATGCCGGCGGTGCGGACGGCTTCGGCCAGCAGCAGGTGCAGATCGAGGGGGCGCAATTCGATTTCCAATTTGCCGCGGGTGAGCCGGGTCAGGTCGAGCAGGTCCCCGATGAGCCGGGACTGCATGCGCGCATTGCGGTCGATGAGGGCGAAGTCCGCCCGCAATTCCTCGGGGACGGTGGCGTCCTTGAGCCGATCGGTGACGCAATAGCTGATGGCACTGAGCGGGCCGCGCAATTCGTGGCTGAGCACGGCGAGAAAATAGTCCTTCGTCCGATGCAATTCCTCCGCGGCTTCGTGGGCGCGGCGTTCGGCTTCGTAAAGGTGGCGCAGTTCCAGCGCCGCGGTATCGCGCATCCGCAGGGCACGGTGCAGGTAGCCGGCGCAGACGCTGATGATGATGCCCTCGATCACCGCGATGATGAAAGTGATCGTCGGGGAGCGCGTGTGAAAATGAAAGGTGTAGCGCGGGGGAAAAAAGAAATAATTCCCCATGAGGGTGCCGACCACGGTGGAAAAAATACCGGGGCCCCGGCCGAACAGAAACGCACTCAGCGCCGCGGCGAGCAGGAAAAAAAGCATCCGCGCGGAATTGCCGAGACTGTCGTCGCAAACCCAGCGAACGAGCAGAGCGATGACCGTCAGCCCCAAGGCGCAGCCATAGGCCGGCACGGGATGGCGGAAGACCGGCCAGCGAGTGACCGGGATTCCGGAAGAAGGCAGGGCAGCGGTCGGAGTTGCCATGTAATGGCAAAGTAAAGCAGCACTGACGGGGAGGCGCCAGCGGACATTTATTCCCGGAATCCGCGAAAAGTATTTTAAAAGTTACTTACGCCACTTCGACCACAGCCTTGATCACGCCCGTCTCCGGCTTCAACCACGCGGGGAAGGCCTCGATCATGGCATCGAACCGGGCGTGATGGGTGATCCACGGGACGGTATCGATTTTGCCTTCCTCGATGAGCGCGATGATGCGGGTGAAATCCGGCGGCAGCGCATTGCGCGAGGCCATGATCGTGACCTCCCGGCGGTGCAGGATCGGGGCATGGAGAAAGCTGACTTCCTGCTGGGTGATGCCCACATAGATGAGGCGGCCGGCGAAGGCGCAATAGGCAAGGGCCGCGGCCATGGATTTATTGCTCCCCGTGGCGTCGATGACGACGTCGGCGAGCTGGCCGCCGGTGATGGCGCTGAGCTGCTCGAGGGCGGCAGCTTCCCCACCGGGCGTGAGTTCGATGGTATCGGGCACCCCCATCTTCGTCCGCACGAACGCGAGGCGCGCGGCATTCATGTCCATGACGATGGTGCGCGCGCCGCTGAGCTTGGCGAACTCGACGGCGGAAAGGCCGATCGGTCCCGCGCCGATGACGAGCACGTGCTCGCCGGCCTGCGGTGCGCCGCGGTTGATGGCGTGGCAGCCGATGGCCAGCGTCTCGACGAGCGCGAGCTGGTCGAAGGTCAATTTGCGCGAGATGTGCAGCTTGCGCGCGGGCAGCACGTAGCGCTCGGCGAGGCCGCCGTCGCACATCACGCCGAGGGTCTGGTTGTGCTCACAGCAGTTCGTATGGCCGCGCCGGCAGGCGTAGCATTTCTGGCAATTGAGATAGGGCTCCACCGAACAGTGGTCGCCGGGTTGCACATTGGTCACGCCGGCGCCCACGGCGAGCACCTCCACACCGAGCTCGTGCCCGGGGATGCGCGGGTAGCTGAAGAAGGGCATCTTGCCGAGATAGCCGCCGTAGTCTGTGCCGCAGATGCCGACGCGATGCACCTTCACCAGCGCGTCGCCAGGCCCGGGCGCGGCCGGCTCCGGCGTGTCGATGAAACTGAATTTTTGCGGTTGATCGAGAGAGATGGCTTTCATGTCAGTTGTTCTCGGGAAGGCCTTCGCGGTGGCCGAGGTTCTTCACCGGCGCGAAGATGGCCTGCACTTCGCGGAGCAATTCTTCGTCGAGCGGTTCGACGGCCCATTTGGCCCAGTTGCGAATGTTATTCGGGTTCGCGCTGCCGGAGACGGTGGTGGTGATATCGGGATGCGCGAGCGAGAATTGCAACGCGAGCTGCGCGATGTCCACACCCTTGCTGGCGCAGTGCGCGGCGGCCTGGCGGGCGGCGGCCTTCACGTCCTCGGGTTCCTTCAGCCACGCGGGCAGCGGGGCGTTGGTCAGCAGGCGGGCGCTGAAAGGTCCGGCATTCATCACGCCCACGCCCTTCGCTTTCAAGTAGGGCACGATCTCATCGGCGAATCGCGTGTTTTGCAGGGTGTATTGGTTGTAACTCAGCACGCAGTCGACGTCCGTCTGGTCGAGGATGAAGCGGAAGACTTTCATCGGGTAGCCGGAGAAGCCGATGTAGCGGACCTTCCCGGCGGCCTGGATTTTCCGCAGCGCGGGGATGGTCTCATCCACGATCTGCTGCATGGGCACGAACTCGATGTCGTGACAGAGAATGATGTCGAGGTGGTCGGTGCCGAGCCGGTGCAGCGAGACGTCCACGCTCTCCGCCACGCGCTTCGCGGAGAAATCGAAGTGTGTGAGATCGTAGCGGCCGAGCTTGGAGCAGAGCGTGTAGCTGTCGCGCGGCACGCCGCGTAGCGCGATGCCGAGCAGCACTTCGCTCATGCCACGGCCGTAGAAGGGAGAGGTGTCGATGAAGTTGAGCCCGACCTCCAGCGCGACGCGCACGGCTTCCAGGGCTTCGTCGAGTTTCACGCTGCGAAATTCCTGCCCGAGCGACGAAGCGCCGAAGCTGAGGATGGGGAGTTGGAGGCCGGTCTGGCCGAGGCGGCGGGTCTGCATGGGAAAATTAATCGACGCGGCAGCCGAGCGTGAGCAGCACATTGGCCCAGAGCGACTGGTCGGCGGTCTGGATGGTGAGGATGTGGTCGGGCGACTCGACGTGCTGGTAGAAGTCCCACTTGAGAACCGGCTCGAGGGTCAGCTTCTCGCCGGACTCGGCAATGATATCGCGATATTCCGCCCACACCGGCGGCTCGCCCTGTTGCGCGTAGGAATCATCCGGCGGGATGCCCATCGTGTTCACGTGATCGATCGGCAGCGCACTGAGCAGGGTGCGCAGCACTTGGGCGACCGTCGGCACGCCGGGCGTGAGTTGCAGGCACACGAGTTCCGCGTTCGGCCCTTTCTTCGTCGCCGCGGGATAATTGCCATCCGCGATCAGGATCTTCGAGTGGTGGCCGCCGCGCGCGACGATACGCAGGATGTCGGGATGAAGCAGGGTGGTCTTGAGCATGGTTATTTGACGATGCGGTCGTAGTCGCCCTGGAGGAAGGGCACGAAACTCTTCACGATGCCCTCCACCCACGGGTCGTATTCTTTCGCTTTCGCGTGCGGATAAGTGAAGCTCACCTCGGCCCAGTTGCCGTCTTTTACGTGGAGCTTGTGGTAAAACTCGAGCCCGTCCTTCACGCCCGAGACGACATACCAGTCGGCGGTCTTTTTTTTGTAGGTGATGTGGCTGCCGAGCTTCTTCAAATCCTCTGCCCAAAAAGATTCCAACGTGGCGCCATTCAGAAAATGCCCCTCGACGCTGACGCTGAATTCCTTGTCCTTCGTGTGATACTCGCGACCGCCGCCGTTGGCGGGGTCGGGACTGGCGACCAACTCCGCCGGGTGACTGATTTTGAAACCGAAACGCGCGTTGACGTATTCCTTCCAGGTCGAACCGGAAAAGGCGTCGGCGAACGTAGCCAACGGCAGCGCGACGCAGGCGACGAGAAGGAGCGCGTATTTCATAACTTGGTGCTTCGGTGAAAACTCTCGATCGTCTGGCGGGCGGCGGCGAGCGCATCCGGCAGGGGGAAGATCTCGGCGGAGAGATAGCCCGCATAGCCGATCTCGCGCAGCGCCGCGACGATCGGCTCGATAGGGGTATGACCGAGGCCAATGGCCTGCCGGTTCGAGTCGGCGAAATGCACGTGGCCGATCCAGTCCCGCCCGGCGCGTACGGCCGCCGCGAGATCGGTTTCCTCGATGTTCATGTGAAAAAGATCGGCGAGGACTTTGATGCCGCGCGTTTTCAGCCCCTTCAGAAATTTCACCGTCGGCGCGACGCGGTTGAAGAGATTGGTTTCGTAGCGATTGAGAAATTCGTAGAGCAGTGGCTGGCCGTGCGAGGCCGCATAGTCGCCGAGTTCCTCGAGTCCCTCGCCGAGCCAGGCCAGCGCCTGCTCGCGCGTCACATCGCCTTCGATCTTACCTTGCATCGAACCAATGATCGCCGGGGCGCCAAAAGCCGCGGCGACATCGATGATCGCGCGGATGAAATCCCGCGCCCGCTGCCGCACCGCCGCATCCGCACTGGTCAGCGACCACTTGTGAATGAGCCAGCCCGCGCCGGTGCCCACCGCCGCGACTTTCAGCGAGTGCCGATCAAGTAATCCTTGGAGGTCGGCTTCATCGATGGCATTGGCCGCCGGCGGAAAGATCTCCACCGCATCAAAGCCGAACTCGGAGGCGACCCGGCAGCCCTCGGCGAGCCCGTCGTGAAAAACGAATGGGCCGCTGCGCGCTTGCGGGGTGAGGGAGATGGTGATGGCGCTTCGCATGGAAAAGAGGAAGGGAGGAGTGATCAGTGCTCAGGCAGTATTCAGTTTTGATGCTCTCGGCGGCGCGGAAGTTCTGAGCACTGACCTACTGTTTACTGAATACTGATTACTGAATATAACCTAGCCAACGAAGAGGGGCTTCAAGTGGCGCTCGTAAATGTTCTCGGTGACGTTGCGCCCGACCACTTCGGCGTTGGCGTCGAGCAGATCGAGGTAACGCTGGCCCGCTTTCGCCGCCAGCTTGAAGCCGACGTGCAGGAGCTGGCGCAGGCTGGAGTTGAATTGCGGATCGCCGGGCACATGGCGCAGCGCGCGGACGAATTGCTCGCTGGTCCAGCCGTTCACGGTCGCGGCGGTCGGCAGCTTCGCGCGGTCGATGTCGATGACGGAGGCATACGGGCCGCAAAGTTCGTCCACGTGATCGATGGCTTGCGCGTAGATCTCCTTCGCGAAGACCAGTCCCTCGCCGCCGGCTTCGGCAAGGCCGATGATTTCCTCAAGCCAGGTGGTGCCCGCGGTCTTGAGATGCAGGCCGGCGCCGAACTGCGGCAAGGTGCGGCGGATGATGGGATAGAGCGAAAACTTGTCCGAGCCGCTGTGGACGGAGAGCTTGAGATTGGCGGGCAGGCCGTAACGGGCCACGGCGTGACGGATTACCGCGAGATCGTCGTGAAACTCCTTCTCGAATTGCACGAGATCGCCGACGTAATCCACGCCCTTGTTGAAACGCCCGGTGAATTTCGGCGCGATGGTCTGCACGCGCACTTTCTCGTCGGCCAGTGCGGCGAGGATCACCAGGAGCTCCGGCGGGGTCTGTGGTGAGTCCGTCTCATCCATCGACACTTCCGCGATGATGTTGGATTCACCCTTGGCCGTCGCGATGTGGCGGTAAATCTTCCCCGCATCCTGCACGGCGAGCAGGAATTTCCCGGCGATCCGCTCCACCTCCGCGCGCGTCGTCTCAAAGGGGCGGTCGATGCCGGCGATCTCGATGCGGCCGACCAGCTCCGGATGGCGGTCGACAAAGGCCGCGACCGCTCCCGGTGCGGTGGGTTGCCCGATGGAATCAGCGACGTCGATGGTGAAAAAATCCGAGCAGGGGAGGAAGCGCGCGACCGTTTCCAGCCGGATATGATCGGCGTCCACGTGCCAGCCTTTTGGCCAGCCGAGCGATTTCACCGCTGCTTGGGCCGCGTCATACACGCTCTGCGGTTCCGAGCCGACGAAGGTGTGCTCGCGGTTCGATTTGTTCCAGACCGGTACGACTTCCACGCCGTCCTCCGCGGCTTGCTGAAAGGCCCGCAGTTGCGCAGAGGCCTGGTGGGCGAAGCGGTCGCCGACGCCGATGGTGAATTTTTCGAGGGTAAGCATACGGGAAAGGGGAGGCTGGGGAATGGGATGAGCGTAGGGGAAGGCGGTGCGCTTGGGAATGGCACGGATTGACTAAGGCATGTCGATTATTGACCTTGGAGGAGTCCGCGATCCCATGTCTCTCCAGCCACACCCTGTCGAAAAGCGCCCGAGCTTCGTTTCCACGCAAGTCGCCGAGGCGCGCCGCTACTACCTCGACCTCCAGCCGCGGCCGACACGCGAAATCACCGTCGTTTGTGGCGGCAGCGAGCGCGTGCGGGCCGATTACGTGATCCAGCGACGCACCTTCCCCTACTACGCGGTGGAATTGGTCGCCGAAGGCGAAGGCTCCCTCACCCTCGCGGGAAAGGACTGCCGGCTGCGACCGGGTGCGATCTTCGCCTATGGGCCGCGTGTGCCGCACATCATTCGGACCGAGCCCTCCCGGCCTATGCTGAAATACTATGTCGATTTCGTCGGCCGCCGGGCGAAAGAGTTGCTCGTGCGCAGCCCCGTGCGGCCGGGCCGAATGGTCCAGGTTTCCTCGCCGGGTGAAATTCGCGAAATCTTCGAGGCGCTCCAGCGCAATGGTGCCGGCGAATCGCCATTCGGCCCCGCGCTCTGTGCCGCGCTCATCCCCGTGCTGCTGCTCAAGATCGCCGAGCGCGCCGTGCCCGCGGGAGCCGTCGACCCGCGCGCCCTAGCCACCTATCAGCGCGCCCGCGCGCTCATCGACGAGCGCTTCCTCGAATTCAAGACGCTCGCTGAAGCCGCGCGCGCGGCCGGCGTGAACCTGTCATATCTTTGCCGGTTGTTTCAGCGCTTCGATCACCAGACGCCTTATCGCCACCTGCTGCACCTGAAGATGAACCGCGCCGCGCAGCTCCTGCTCGACCGCGGGATGCTCGTCAAGGAAGCCGCCGCCGAGCTCGGCTTTAGCGATCCCTTCAATTTCTCCCGCGCCTTCCGCAGTGTCTTCGGGCTCGCCCCGGAAAAGTTCCTGGCGCGCACGCAGCGCGCTTAGAGACGTGAAATAAATCACACCTCACTTCACGATGTCATCCTGAGCGAAGTCGAAGGATCCCGTCGAACAACCAGTAGTATCGCTGGTAGAGCGACGGGGTTCTTCGACTGCGTTACACTCCGCTCAGAATGACACGCGAGGAGAGCAACCGCTCTACCGCCGCGCCGATTACTTGCCCGCCGCGACGGTGATCTTCGACACCGAGCCGTTCGACTCGAAATCCTTGCCAAACGAAAGCTCAACCTTGACCGGCGCTGCCTTGACGTTGGGAACAGTCACCGTGGGTGCAGAGGAATACCCGAAGCCGCCGCTCACGACTTCGTAACCCGTGACCACGCCATTCTGCACCAGCGCATTGGCCACGGCGGGGGCGGTGGGCCACATTTCGTCGTGGCTGCGCACGTAGCGGTAGCGATTGGAGACGGTGTCGAGTCGATCGTTGGTTACGCCATACTTGCCGAGGGCGGACATCAGCGCGGCCTTGTTGGCACGGGCTTCCTCGTGAGTCGGGCCGCCGCTATCGGGTCCGGCGGGATGGACGTGAGAGAAAGCCTCGCGGAAGACCTCCGGTGGCACCAGGAGCGCACCCGCCACCAGCACCACGGGCCGTCCATGGTCCCTTCCATCCGTTTCGTGCCCGCCGGAGAAGACCACCGGCACCTTGGTGACCGCGCCGGAAGATCCGTCGGCCGCATTGGCCGAAGAACCGGTGACAGCAAGGGCCGCGAGGATGGCAAGGAGGGAGGCGGAAAGTTTCATGGGAGAGAAGTGGGAGAACGAAGGATGCTGTGGTGGTTTGCTCTATAACTCCACCGACCTGGGGCTTCGTCTGAACAATCCGCGACGAAAGGTCGCCAGCGTCGCTTATCGCTTATCGCTTATCGCTTCCGCGCCCGGCGGCCGAGCAACGCCAGACCGCAGACCAGCAGCGCGCCCGCGGAAGGCTCGGGGGCGGGAGTGCCGACGCCGAACTCGCTATTGTGGTCGACGACCGCCCAGACCGTGGAATTTGCCGTATCCACGCCGTAGTAGCCGAGGTTGAAATCCACGTTGGGGTCGTAGGCGCCCGCGATGAAATGAGCACTCGCGCCGCCGTCACTATTGCCGTCCACCGCGTTCTTCCACGTGGAGTCCGCTGGATCGAACCAGGCGAGATACAGGTCGAGCACATCGCCCAGCGCGGCCGCCGCCGCGGGGTCGTAGCTTAATTGCAGCACGTATTTGTCATGGACGCCGGGCGTGTCGAAAGAGGAGATGTGAATCGACACCGGATTACCGGCGAGATTCTGCACCGCCGGCAGATAGAGAAAAGAGACGGTGCTGCCGTTGGTCAGCACCCCGTCAAGGAACCGGACTCCCGTTCCGGTGATGGCGAAGGCGGAGTTCTTGATCAGCGGAATCCGGTTCAACGTGAAGCCCGACGCCAGGTTGAGATTCAGCGGGACCGAGGCCGACAGCAGGATATTGCCATTGGTGATCGTGGTGTTCGCCGCGATCCCAATGGTCGTGGCGGAGTTGATGACGATATTGCCGATAGCGGGCGTGCCCGTCACCAAGCCGGGGAGGCCACCCGGCCCAAGGGTCAAGACGTTGAGCGCTGTGCCGGAGATTGTGTTCAGCGTCAGAGTTCCGGCGCCGGAGATGATCACCCCGCCGTAAGTCGGGTTTCCGGCGAGAGTCAAAGTTGCATTGTTGCTGAGAGTCGAACCAGCACCCACTCTCAGGACGCCAGCGGTCGTGACGTCGGTCGTGGTAATCGTCGCCCCAGTCGTTCCAAACGTCAAAACGCCGCCCGCGACCGTCGCATCGGGACCCAACGAAAGGGTGGTGGCGGAATTGATGATCGTCCCCGCATCCAGCTTGAGTATTCCTGAAGTCGTCAGCGTCGAGACGCCGCCGGTCTGGAACGTGACCCCGGCATCGATCCGGGAGAGGTCGCTCGACACCAACGTGGCACCGGAACTGATGGAAAAGTCGCTGGTCGAGTTGAGGGGGCTATTGAAGACCACCGTCGAACCCATTCCCAGGGAGAGCGTTCCACCGGTGACGAAATTGGAGCCCGCAGGCAGCGTCAAAACCCGGTTGGGAGTAGTGATGTCGCTGGCCAGCGAGAAAGGAACGCCGGCGGTGCGGATCAGAGTGCCCAGATTGATCATTTCCCCATCGGCGTTGTTGTAGAGGTTCACCCGATTGGTGCCCACGATTTCGCCGCCGGTGTAGGGAGTCGACGACCCATCACCGAGATAAAGGGTGGCCGAAGTACTCCCCGTGTAGATGATGGTCCCTCCGGCAGTGTCACCGGCGTTGCGGGCGGGAAGCCAGGCCGTGGACCACAGAAGCAGGAGACTAAAAACGAGGCTGGGGGAAGCTTTCATTACTTCTGTTCTGTTTGAGGGGCGAGTTGACCGAAATAATGCGTATTTCTCCCCGCCGCATTCAAGAAAAATGTGGCTTTTAAGCTGAGTTCGCCGAGGTCTGGGGCGTGGGCTCCCTTTGGCCGGGAGCGGCTGTGTGACAATGGTTTCCGCCTGGCCGCGCTTCACATGATTATTACAATCGTGGCGTCGCCAGCCGGTCGGCCGCTCGGGTGTGAGTTTCTTCCACGGCTCGAATGACGGCCAGAAGGGTATGGGGCTCATCGTGCTGATTCTCGTCGGCATTCTGCCCGGCCCCAATGCGCTGAACATGGCGCATTCCCCGGAGCGCATTCACGCCATCGTCGCGGAGGCGCAGGCGGCGCGCGGGATTTTCGAAAAGCAGGCCGGCGACGCGAAGATCGAGGAAGCGAAAACGACCGAAGAACTGAGCGCCTATCTCAAGGCCTCCGGCAAATTGCGTCCGGAGACTTATGCAGCGCTGGTGACGAAGAGCCAGGCCATCGAGACCCGGTTGGGGGCGATCAAGACCTTCACGGATCTTCCCGAAGGCGACCGCCGCGGCGTGCGCACGGACATGTATCTCGTCGGCACGACCATTGGGAAAATGGAGAAGGTCAGGGACTACGCGGATTCGGCAGAGGGGAAGATCACTGTGCCCTTTCGCAAAGACCTCGAGACCGTGACCAAATACATCCCCGATTGGGTGAAGGTGGCGGTGGCGATCGCGCTCGGCCTGGGCATCACTGTGGGCTGGAAGCGCATCGTGGTGACTGTCGGCGAGAAAATCGGCAAATCGCACCTCACGTATGCGCAGGGCGCTTGCGCGGAAGTCGTGGCGATGATCACGATCGCGCTGGCGGATACGAAGGGCTGGCCGGTGAGCACCACACACGTGCTTTCCTCTGGCATCGCTGGCACCATGGCGGCCAACAAATCCGGCCTCCAGGCGCAGACCCTGCGCAACATCCTGCTCGCCTGGGTGCTCACCCTCCCGGTCTGCATCTTCCTCGGTTCGCTGCTCTTCGCCTTCGGCAACTACGTCGCGCTGAATGTGCTCGGCGTGAAGTAGGCCGGGGCCGTTTTGCGGGGCTTGGTGTTGGCGGAAAAAGGTTGCGTTTCGGGCGTAAAAAGACGTACGCCGTATCCATTCATTCCCGCCTCCCATGAACACGAAATCACTCCTCTCTCTCGCGGTTATCGCCTGCGCTCTGCCATCGTTTGCCCGGGCGGAAGTGCCCAAGGGTTGGACCGACAACTACGCCCAGGCGGTGGAGACCGCCAAGGCGGAGAAAAAGTATGTGCTCCTCGATTTCACCGGCTCCGACTGGTGCGGCTTCTGCAAGATCCTCGACAAGGAGGTTTTCAGCACACCGCACTTCCAGTCGTGGGCGAAAAAGAATGTGGTGCTCGTGCAGGTGGATTTTCCACATCAGACCCAGCTCAGTCCGGAAGTGAAAACGCAAAACGACGGGCTGATGTCCAAGTATCCGGCCAAGGGATTCCCGACGATTCTCGTCCTGGATACGAACGGCAAGGAGCTGGCTCGCGAGAGTGGATACCATCCGGGCACCGGGGCGCCTGTCTATGTGCGCACTTTGGAGACGGCGCTGAAAAAGTTCGGTCCACTGCCGGGTGGAAACACCGCCAACGTGGGTGCCGTGGCCGTCCCGTCGATTTTCAAGACGACGCCCCGCCCGGCCAACTGAAGATCAGCTTTGCCGGGCCCATCCCCCGGCGAGGCTGGCGAGGGCGGGAGCGAGCTTCATCTTGCCGGACGATTTTCCGCAATGGAGCCAATAGAGCCAATGGAGGCAGGCACATTCTTCCGCGAGTTATGCTTTCATAGGGCCATGTGCACGCATCCGCCCCAACCTTATCGCGCCAGCGCCTTGATCGCCGAAAACAGACCGTGCGCGAATGGCGTGAGTGGCGCTGCCACTTCAAGCCTTGGCCGGCACTGCTCCCAGTTCTCCCACTCCTCCTCCCACCTCGATCCCACCTCCGATCCCACCCGCTTTTACAGAGATAATCCCACCCGATCCCACCGAATCCCACTGAAACAAAACCAGGCCTCCATTTCCCCGTCGCCAATAGCCCCTCGGCGTTCCCTGGCATGCACCCCGATGACCCGCCTCTTGCTTCCTTCCCTCGCTGTCGCTCTCGCTGGTCTGGTGTCCGCCTGCGCACCGATCAACGTCATGGGGCGCAGCGTGCCCGACAGCGAATACATTGCGCTTTACGACCGGGGCATCGCCCGGGAAAAGCGCGGCTTGAAGCCCGACGACGCGCACGACGAACACGGAAGGCCGCCGTCCTGGGACGAGTATTGGTGCGGTATCGGGGGCACCGGTCCCGTGCCACCCACCATGCAAAGCCGCCGCCTCAAGCGTTACATCATCACCCATCGCCGCGCGTTGGGTCTGCCGGAACTGTCCGGTGCGCGGGATTGAACCGGCGAGTCCCTTTTATAAACGGGCCACGTAAACCGTGCTCTCGGACTCGCAGTCGAGGACGGGGTTGGCGAATTTGACGACATGCGCCTCGGCCGTCGTAAAAGTGGCCTGGAGCACATGGAGGAAATAGTCGTCGGGCGGGTCGTCGGACCACAGCGCAAAGACGCCGCCGGGCAGCAAGTGCGCCGTGAGAGCGCGCAGGCCGGCTTTCGAATAGAAGGCGCCGTTGCGCTCGTGGAGCAGATTGTCCGGCGAGTGATCGATATCGAGCAGGATGGCGTGGAAACGCCGGCCGGGGGAGGCGGGGTCGAAACCGTCCGCGGACGCGGCGAGAGCGAAAAAATCCGCCAGCACGAAGCGGCAGCGCGGATCGCCGGAGAGAGTCGGGCCCAGCGGTACCAGGCCATTCTGGTGCCATCCGATCACGGGTTGGAGGGCATCGACGACGATCATTTCCCGCACCGTGGGATGCTTCAATGCCGCCACCGCGGTATAGCCGAGCCCGAGTCCTCCCACGACCACATCCCACGACCCTGGATCCAGCGTCGCCAGCCCGAGATCGGCGAGCGCGACCTCCACGACGTGGAAGAGGCTCGACATGAGAAAGGCGTCGCCAAGGATCACTTCATAGACTTCGAGATCGTCCAGTCCCCGCATGCGCCGGCGGCGCAGCGTGAGATCGCCCAACGCGGTTTTTTGGAAATCCAGTTCGGCGAAGTCTTTGCTCATGGTCCACAGTAGGCTGCTGGGCGAATATACTGCTAAGGTTTTCGCCTTTTCTCGCATTACTCGCGCCGTTTCATGTCCTCCTCCGACCAGTCTTCCGACCAGCAGGTCGCCCTCGTGCAGATGCTCTTTGTGCAGCACACGGCGGCGTTGCGCGGCTTTGTGCATGCGCTCATGCCGGATTTTGGGCGGGCGGATGACATTGTCCAGGAGACCTTCCTCACGGTCACGAAGAAGGCGGGCGACTTCGAGCCGGGGACGAATTTCCTCGGCTGGGTGTGCAGCATCGCGCGTTTCAAGGTGATGGAGGCGGGACGCAGGGCGCAGCGCTCGACGACGCTTTCACCCGACATCATCGAATCGCTCTGTGCCTGCGAGCCGGAGCCCGAGGCGAGTGACGAGCGGTTGCGGCATCTCTCCGCCTGCTTGCAGAAGCTCGCGCCTCAAGCTCGCCAGGCGGTGGAAATGCGTTATCAGCAGGCGCACAAACCGGCGGAGATTGCCCGCCGATTGGGCTGGGGTGCCGAATCGGTTTACGTTGCGCTGTCGCGCGCCCGAGCGCTGCTGCGCGAGTGCGTGGCGCGCAAGCTCGCCGAGGAGGCGGTGCAATAAATGGACGCCGCGCGGCTCGATCGCCTGCTGGATCACTATCTCGATGAGGCCCTCGCGCCCGATGAGAAAACGGAACTCGAGCAGATGCTGCGGGCTTCGCCCCAAGCGCGGCTGACTTTTTGGGAGCATGCGCGCTTTCACGCGCTCTTGCGCGAATCTGGCGCGGAAGGCCGCGGACGCGAACTGGCCACGGAGCCGCAACGGCGCTGGTGGGATGTGCTCGCCGAGTTGATTGCGACGCTGCGACTGCAAGCCGGTTGGGTCGTGGCGGCGGTGGCGGTGCTGGTCGTGGCCGTGGGCATCTGGATCGCGTGGCAGCAGTTCGAGACGCGTGACCAGACCACCTCCGCAGTGGCCGTGCTCACCCAAGCGGTCGACGTGGAATGGGCGTCGGGCAACGATGCCCACACGGTCGGCGGGGCGCTTTCGCCGGGCTGGCTCCGGCTTAAGTCGGGCCTCGCCCAGATCGAGTTCAACGACGGGGCGCGCGTGATTCTCGAGGGTCCGGCGGAACTGGAGATCCGCTCGCGCACGGAAGCCTTCTGCCGCGCCGGTCGCCTCAGCGCTCAGGTGCCGGCCGCAGCGCATGGTTTCAAGATCGCGTCGTCCCGCATGACGGTCGTCGACCTTGGCACGGCCTTCGGTTTTGAAACGCACGAGGGCACCGCCGAAGTGCATGTGTTCGAGGGCAAGGTCCGACTGATCGACGCCGCCGCCGCGCCGAAGCGCGAGTTGCTCGCCGGCCAGGCGCTCGGGGTGGACGCCGGTGGCATCTGGCGTGAATTCGCCGCGACGGCTGCGCTCTTTCCCAACGCCGATGCCCTGGAGCAAAAGGCCGCGTCGTCCTGGCAGCGGCGTGCGGCCGAGTGGAAGCAGGCCTCCGGCGGCTTGCAGAGCGACGCCACGCTCATCCTCCACTACACGTTTGAAGGCGGCTCCGCCTTCGAGCGCCGTCTGCCGAATGTCGCCCGGGGAGAGCCCCGCGCGTCCGAGGGCGCCATCGTCGGCTGCCGCTGGGCCGAGGGCCGCTGGCCCGGCAAGGGCGCGCTGGAATTCAAGGGCGCCGGTGACCGGGTGCGCATTGAAATCCCGGGCGTTTTCGACGCCCTCACGCTCGCTGCCTGGGTGCGCGTGGACAGCCTCGATCACAATTTCAATTCCCTCCTCATGGCCGACTCCTTTGATCGCGGCGGCATGCACTGGCAGATCACCAAGGCGGGTGCCGTGAAACTCGGGATCAGCGGCGGCGGCGACTTCGATACGCCGGTCATCTTTCACCCCGAGCGCCTCGGGCAATGGGTGCATCTCGCCGTGGTCGTCGATCGTGCGGCGCATCGCGTGGCCCACTATGTGGATGGCCAGGAAGTGTATACGCACGCGCTCAAGATCGACCTGCCCCTCGGCTTCGGACGCGCCGAGGTCGGCAACTGGAATCCCGGGGCCCGACCCGACCGCACGCCCATCCGCACTTTCAATGGGCGCATGGATGAAATGCTTGTCTTCCGCCGGGCTCTTGGCGCACAGGAAGTGCGCGACCTCGCCCATAGCGCCCCCCGATCCTCACTCGCCCTCCAATGAAAAATATGACCGTCCGTTCCTCCATCCGGCTCGCCGCCCTCCTCCTGGCCGCATCGCTTCCCGCGCTGGCCGTCGAGCTCGTCCCCGTCCCGAAGCCGAACACCTTCCCCCCCGCGAAGCCGATCGAGCCGCGCACGCCCGCCGAGACGATCAAGGTCACCGAATTGCCGCCCGGCTATCATCTCGAGACCGTGCTCAGCGAACCGGACATCAAGGAACCGGTCGCCATCGCCTTCGACGGCGACGGCCGCATGTATGTCGCCGAGATGCGCACCTACATGCAGGATATCGATGGCACCACCGAGCACGAGCCCACGAGCCGCGTCTCCGTGCATTGGTCGTCGAAGCATGATGGCGTTTACGACCAGCACGCGGTCTTCGCCGACAAACTCCTGCTCCCGCGCATCCTGCTGCCGCTCGATAAAGGCCGCGTGCTCATCGGCGAGACGGATACCAACGACCTCTACATCTACACCGACACCAACGGCGACGGCGTTTCCGACAAAAAAGACCTCTTCTTCCAAGGCGGCCCGCGCGGCGGCAACATGGAGCACCAGCCGAGCGGCCCGGTATGGGCGCTCGATAACTGGCTCTACACCACTTACAATGCCTACCGCTTGCGCTGGTCGCCCGATGGCCAGGTGAAGAAGGAACCGACTGCGGCGAATGGCGGCCAGTGGGGCGTCTCGCAGGATGACTGGGGCAAGATCTGGTACGTGAACGCCGGCGGCGAAAAAGGCCCGGTGAATTTCCAGACCGGCATCGTCTACGGCGCTTTCAACACCAAGGACCAGTTCGAGACCGGGTTCGATGCGGTGTGGCCGGCTGTCGGGATCGCCGACGTGCAGGGCGGCGAAGGCCGCTACCGCGAAGAAAACGGCACACTCAATCACTTCACCGCCACCTGCGGCGGCGAGATCTATCGCGGCGACAAGCTGCCCGCCGAACTGCGCGGCGACTTGTTCTTCGGCGAGCCCGTGGGCCGTCTCGTGCGCCGGTCGAAGGTCACGGTGAAAGACGGCATCACGCTGTTGAGCAATCCCTACCCCCAGTCCGAATTCATCCGCTCCACCGATCCGCTCTTCCGCGCGGTCAATTTTAGCAACGCGCCCGACGGCACGCTCTACATCACCGATCTCTATCGCGGCATCATCCAGGAAGGCAACTGGGTGAAGGATGGCAGCTACCTCCGCAAGGCCGTGCAGCAGTACGGCCTCGACAAGCAAATCGGCCACGGTCGCGTCTACCGGCTCGTCTATGACGGCCTGAAGCCCGGCCCGCAGCCGGCCATGAACGGCGAGACCGCGGCCCAACTCGTCGCGCACCTCGAGCATCCGAACGGCTGGTGGCGCGACACCGCACAGCGTCTCCTCGTCCTCAAGCAGGACAAGTCCGTCGTCCCCGCGCTCATCACGATGGCCCAGACGAGCAAGAACCCGCTGGCCCGCCTGCACGCCCTGTGGACGCTGGAAGGCCTCGATTCGTTGACCCGCGAAATCGTCCGCGAAAAACTGAGCGATGAAGACCCGCACTTGCGCGCCGCGGCCCTGCGCGTGCTCGAGACACTCTATAAGGCCGGCGACACTTCCTTCGCCGCGGACGTGCAGAATGCGACGAAGGACAAGGACGGCGACGTCGTCCTCCAGGCGTTGCTCACCGCGAAGTTGCTCAACATCGGGGACTGGAAAAAGACCATCGCGGACACCGTAGCCGCGAGCAGTTACCGCGGCGTGAAGGAAATCGGCGACATGGTCCTGCACCCGCCCGTGCAAGTCGCGCCGCTGGCCATGAATGCCGACGAGCAAAAGCTCTACAAGACAGGCGAGGGGATCTTCCAGACGCTCTGCTCGGCCTGCCACGGGCTCGATGGCAAAGGCATGCCGATGGTCGGTGCCGCCCCCGGCGCCATGCTCGCCCCGGCGCTCGCCGGCTCGCGGACCGTGCTCGGGTGGCGCGAAGGCCCGATCCACATTCTCATGCAGGGCCTGAGCGGCGACATCGACGGCAAGAAGTACGAAGGCCAGATGATCTCCATGGCCACGAATGACGACGCCTGGATCGCCAGCGTGCTCAGCTACGTGCGCAATACCTTCGGCAACCGTGCGGGGTTCGTCACCCCGCAACAGGTCGCGCTCATCCGCGCGGCGACGAAAGACCGCGCCCAGCCGTGGACCATCGCCGAACTGCGCGCCACGCTCCCGCAGCCGGTCGACCGCAAGGACTGGAAACTTTCCGCCAGCGATAAACCCGCTGATGCCAAGCTGGCCATCGATGGCAAATACGACACGCGTTATACCACCGGCACACCGCAAAAGCCCGGCATGTGGTTCCAGATCGAGCTGTCGAAGGAGACGCAAATCTCCGGCCTGCAACTCGACAGCACCAAATCACCCAACGATTACCCGCGTGGCTACAAGGTGGAGATCTCGGGCGACGGCGAGAAATGGAAGCAAGTAGCGGCCGGCAAAGGCTCCGGCCCGGTGACCGACATCCAGTTTGCGCCCGCCAAGACGAAGTTCGTGCGCATCACCCAGACTGGCTCGGTCGGTGGCCTTTTTTGGTCCATCCATGAATTGCAAATCTTCGCCGCCAACGACACCGCCGCCGCTGCCGCGAAGCCAGCGGGCGCCGCCGGTCCCACCGGTCGCTGACCTCGAAGTTACTCCTCCTTCAACTTCCAGTGCGTGCTCAGCAAGCTCGTCTTCTCTCCCGCCTGACCGATTTGGTAATACACTGTCAGGATCGACCCATCATCGAGCTGCACCGAACTCGGATATCCTAAGTCCCCATTTAACGCCCCTCGCAGCGTGATCTCATTCTCCACGTCCCAAGTCTTCCCGCCGTCCTTGCTGAGACAGGCGTGCTCGCCGAACGGCTCCCGGCGCACCCCGTAGACCACCAGCAGCCAGTCGTTCCGCAGCCGGAGGAGATGCGGCGGATACCCATAGATGGGCGTCTTGTGTGTGACCGTCCATGTCTTCCCGCCATCGGTGCTCTCCGTTTGCCGCATGTAAGTTTGCGCATGATCCTTCGGCTCGGTGCGGATCATCGCCACAAGCTTCCCGTCCTTCATCTCCACCACGTGCGGCTCGTCCTGCATCCGCAGCCGCCAATCCGGATCCTTTTGGTCCTCCTCCGCTACCGGGATATCCGCCAGGTACTGCCAGCTCCGGCCATCATCGCGCGATTCCTCCACGCCCAACTTCAACACTTTCTCATGCGTGCTCAGTCCCACATAGAGCAACCGTCCATCCTGCAATTGAATCGGTCCATGCGGCGCCGACCCGATCGTCTTCACTGGTCGCTCCCACGATTTCCCGTCGTCGACGGAACGCCGCGTCCAGTTCCCCAAGTGCGCCACGATCGTCTCCGGGCTGATCTTGGCGATATGCCGCTGCCACGATGCCAAAAGCTCCGGCGGCAGATTCTGCCACTTCAATTTCTCCGGATACATGAACGCGGTCGATGTGAACCAACTGACCACCAACGCCCCGGATTTCGTCTGGATGATCCCCGCGTCGCGATCATCCAGCGGCGAATTATTGATCGTCTCCGGCTGGCTCCACGTCTTCCCGTTGTCGCGACTGCGCACCATTTGCGTCGTGCCCCATGGGCAAATGTGGGCATCGCGATCGCCGGAGAAAACGACCAGGAGTTCACCGTCCTTGGTCTTGGTAATCGTCGGCCAGCCGATGTAGCGCCCCGCCTCCTGGCAGACGGTGTCATTGGAAAGGATCGCGGCCACACCCTCTGCGGCGTGGATCACGTGAGGACCGTGCAAAAAAGTGAGACCAGCGAACGTGGAAAACAACCAGGGAGAGAGTTTCATGGATTTTGGGGAGAGGAGGACGGCATGGAGGACAATCCCGCAGCACGAGAGGTTTGCGGATGAAATCGATCGGCAACTGCATTTCAGTCACAAATTAAACTTGCGTTAAAATACTTCTGTAGCGAAATAAATGCCCATGGCCTCTTCCGCCGTGCGTTCCATCCCGCCTTCCCCCACGGCGCATCCGGCCCGTCGCGCGACTGCACTCGACGATCTGCCGCTTTACCTCCCGCGCGTTTACTACGCCTTCCTCGGTGTCGTGGAGCGCAAGCTCGAGGAGACGCACCTTTCGCGGTATTTGCAGCCGGGCATGGGGCATGTGCTGTTGCGTTTGTACGAGGGCGACAATTGCATCATTAAGGACATCAGCCACAGTACGCACATCGCCCACGCCACACTCACCGGCTTGTTGAAGCGCATGGAAAAAGGCGACCTGGTCTCGTGCCGGCGCTGTCCAGAAGATGGCCGCGCGGTGCGTGTGCAGCTCACGCCCTTGGGCCGCTCGCTCGAACCGCGCATCCGCGATTTTCACCGCCAGATCATCGCCATCGTTGAGCAGGGGATGTCGCCGGGTGAGGTGCACACGGCCAGGGACCTTTTGAACCGCATGCTGCATTCCCTCCGCGCGGCGGAAGAGGCGATGCGCCCCGCGGCCCGCAAGTCTTCGCGAACGGTGGCGCCTGCCCGCCGCAAACCCAACCCCAGAAAATGAAAATCCATCACCTCGTCATTGTGGCCTGCCTCACGGGCGGTCTCCTCCACTCCACCCCCGTGCGCGCGCAAGCGCCCGCTTCTGCCGGCGGGAAAACGCTCCGCGATCTCGCCTATGTCGAGGGCGGTTCCGAGCGCCAGAAGCTCGATCTCTACCTGCCGGATAAAGCCGCCGCCCCTCTGCCGCTTGTCATCTGGATTCACGGCGGCGGTTGGGCCGCGGGCGACAAGGCGGGCTGCCCCGCGCAACGCCTTACGGGCCAGGGCTACGCCGTGGCGAGCATCAACTACCGCCTCAGCGGCGACGCCCTCTTCCCCGCGCAGATCGAGGACTGCAAGGCCGCCATCCGCTGGCTGCGCGCTCATGCGAAGGATTACAACCTCGACCCCAATCGCTTCGGTGTGTGGGGCAGTTCGGCCGGGGGACATCTCGTCGCCCTGGTCGGCACCTCGGGCGACGTGAAGGAGTTCGACAAGGGCGCGCATCTCGATGTGTCGAGCCGCGTCCAGGCTGTCTGCGACTACTACGGCCCGACCGACCTGCTCCAGATGGATGCGCACGCACTTGCGGCGGCTCCGTTCAAGCATGACTCAGCCAATTCACCGGAATCAAAGCTCCTCGGTGGAGCGATCCAGGAGCACAAGGACAAGGCCGCGCGCGTGAACCCCATCACCTACGTTACTCCCGATGACCCAGCGTTTCTCATCGTGCACGGCGACCAGGATCCACTCGTACCGCATCACCAGAGCGAGTTGCTTTTCGACGCGCTGAAGAAAACCGGGGTTAGCGTGCATTTCCATACGATCCACGGCGCCGGGCATGGCAAGGGTTTCGCCGGCAAAAACATCGACGACATGGTGAGCGCGTTCTTTGACCAGAGCCTCAAGGAGAAATCCGCCACGCCCCGCAAGCCGGAAGCACTCACCACCGAGAGCACCGCTTCGGCTCTGGAGCCGAATCGCGCGGCGGCCGCGGGCACCCCTGCGCCAGCCGCCGCCCGGCGCGGCCCGCCGTGGGAGGCGATCCTCGCCCGCGACGACAAGAACCAGGACGGCAAAGTCAGCCGCGAGGAATTCAGCGGGCCGCCCGCGCTCTTCGACCGCCTGGATGCGAATCACGACGGCTTCATCACGCGTGACGAGCACGAGGCGTCTCAAGCCCAGGGCCACGGCCAGCTACCCGCCACGCCGGCGCCGGCCGCCACGCCCGCTCCAAAGGCAAACTGAGCCTCGCCCCCGAAAAATCTTCCGCTAAGGTTTGCGCCCCCCGTGCAATGTAGGCTTGTCACCTGCCCTACGTTCACGCCCCATAGTCTTCCCCAGTTTTCCCCATCGCGCCATCTCCATGAAAATCCGTTCCCTCATTCTCGCCCTTGTGCTCCCGTCCCTGGCCGCTCTGCAGGCAGCTCCGCTCGAACTTCATAAGGGCGATAACGTCGCCATCGTGGGCAGCGGTCTCGCCGACCGGCAGCAGCATCACGCCTGGCTCGAGACGCTGATCCACAAGTCCTATCCCGATCTCGAGTTGACCGTGCGCAATCTCGGCTTTGCCGCCGATGAGGTGAACGTGCATCCGCGCAGCGACGAAGTTCCCACGACGGACTACTTCCTCGGCATGAAGAAGGGGGATACGAATATGAAGGCGGTGAGCGTGCCCGATGGCTTTACCAATCAGGAACAGTACAAGCCGGGTGTCGATGTGATCTACAAGGCGGGGACGGATTTCAGCGCGAATGTGATCCTGGCGTATTGGGGCTTTAACGAATCCTTCAAGGGCGAGGCGGGGTTGGCGGATTTCAAGAAGGCACTCGACGCCTACTTGAAAAAGCTCCTCGCAGCGGACTACGGCAAGGGCCACCCGAAGGTCGTGCTGCTGTCGCCGATCGCGCACGAGAACGTCAAGGATCCGACGGATTACCCGGACGGCTCGGCCAATAACAAAAATCTGGCCCTGTATACCCAGGCCATGGCCGAGGTGGCCAAGGCGGATGACGTGCAGTTCGTCGATCTCTTCACTCCGTCGCAGCAGCTCTACGCGAAGGCGGCGCTTCCGCTCACGATCAATGGCATTCACCTGACCGAGGAAGGCGACAAACAACTCGCGCCCGTGCAATTCAAAGGCATCTTCGGCAAGGACGCGCCGTCGACGACCGACCCGACCCTGACGAAAATCCGCGAGGCGGTGTTGGAGAAGAACGAGCAGTGGCACCACCGCTATCGCACGGTGGATCAGTACAATATTTACGGCAGCCGCTCGCGCATCAAATACGCCGACCCGAACGATCCGAACAACGCTCCCGACAATGCCACGATCATGGGCGAGGAACTGGCGCAGCGCGACGTGAAGGTGGCGAACCGCGACAAGGCGGTGTGGGCCGCGGCGCAGGGCAAGACCTACGTGGTGAAGGACGACAATCTGCCGCCGGTAACTCGGGTGCCGTCGAACCGCATCGGGCCGATCCCGGTGCCCACCAAGGAAGCGGCGGCCGTGAACACCACCAACGCGAAGCCTTCGCCAAAAGCTCCGTTGCGTCCGTACATCGAGAAGGGCGAGGACACGCTGAAGTACATCAAGGTGCCCGAGGGTTGCAAAGTGGACTTCGTCGCGTCGGAGAAGGAATTCCCCGAG
>NZ_JBDUCX010000299.1:0-7618 GCF_040003245.1 Chthoniobacter sp. | reverse complement strand
GCAGGTAATCGAAGCCGAACTCCGAGTTCATCCCGTAGGTGATGTCGCAGTAGTACTGCGCGCGGCGCTCGGTGGGATACTGGTCGTGCTGCAGAATGCCGGTGGTGAGGCCGAGGAAGCCGTAGAGCTGGCCCATCGTCTCGCCGTCGCGGCGGGCAAGGTAGTCGTTGGTGGTGACGAGGTGCGCGCCCTTGCCGGTGAGGGCATTGAGGAAGAGCGGCAGGGTGGCGACCAGCGTCTTGCCTTCGCCGGTGGCCATCTCGGCGATCATCCCGCGATGGAGGCAGATGCCACCGACGAGCTGCACGTCGAAGTGCACCATGGCCCAGGTGTAAGGCTGGTCGCAGACGTTGAAAGTGGCCTTCCGCTCCGTCATCCGGCGGGCTGCATTCTTCACGGCGGCAAATGCGTCCGGCAAAATCTCGTTGAGTACCACCTGCTGCTCGTTTTCCTCCTCGATCTTCGCGAGGCGCTCTCTCCACGTGGCGACCTTGGCGCGCAGTTCGTCGTCGCTCAGGCTCTGATACTGGATTTCCAGTTCATTAATGCGCGTGACGAGAGGCCGCAGGCTCTTGACGAGACGCGTATTCTTCGAGCCGACTATTTTCTTCAGGACCCAATTGATCATGTGGACGGTTTTTTAGGGGCGTTAGACATAAGGCGGGAGTCGGATTGGCGCAAGCTACGTGTCGCTGAATGTTGGGCAGGCGCTCTTTATGTGTAATCTGGCATTCCGGGCTTCTGCGGGGTGACAAGCTGTCACAGTCGAAGCGGCCCAGAAAAATTTCACCTACGATTAGGCACGATCAGGCACGACTACTCTGGAATGGAAGGAGGCCGGTCATTTGCCTCCGGGTCACCATCGGCTCCCATCTTCGCTTGCAACTGGCGCATCGTATTTTCACTTTCTGCTCGAAAACCGTTCTCTCAAGCACCTCTGATCCCGCATAGTGCCCGGAAGGAGAACCCCAATGCGTCTTCAAAGTTGCGTGACTACCACATCAGTCGAGCGAGATAAATGAACCATCCGTCCGCTATCGAGATGAGTCCCGAAGCCGTGGTGCAACAGCAACTCGACGGTTACAACGCCCACGATGTGGAGGCCCTGCTGGCCACCTACGCCGAGGAAGCGCGGCTTTTCGAACACCCGGCCACGCTCCTGGCTGCCGGCCACGCTCAACTTCGCGAGCGGTTCGCCCTGCGTTTCCAGGAACCAAATCTGCACGCGCGTCTTTGCCGACGGATCGTGATGGGGCGTTTCGTGGTGGATCACGAGGAGGTCACGCGCACTTTCCCCGAGGGTACTGGCACGATCGAACTCCTCGCGACGTATGAGGTGCTCGACGGCAAGATCATCAATGCCTGGTTCCTCTCCGGCCCCAGGCGGCTTCACTCCAGCGCGCCTTGAACGAAGGGCGAAGGCATTGAAACCGGCAGGCTCACTTTCGACTCGTGTCACCTATGGCGACGTGACCACTGCGGACTTCGACGAACTCGTGGCGCTGCGGATTGCGGCGATGCGGGGGAGCCTGGAGCGCGTCGGCCGCTTCGACCCGGAACGCGCGCGAGAGCGGCTGCGCAAAACTTTTCATCCCGAGCACACGCAGTTCATCCTCCTCGATGGAGAGCGCATCGGCTTCTACACGCTCCGCCATGGCACGGAGGGATTTTCCCTCGACCACCTTTACATCCATCCGACCCGCCAATCGCAGGGCGTTGGCTCTTACGTCATGCATCAGTTGATGGCCCGGGCCGATGCCGGCCAGATGCCAGTCCGCCTCGGAGCGCTTCAGGACAGCGCTTCCAATCGCTTTTACCAGCGCCACGGCTTCGTGAAGACGAACGAAGACGAGTGGGATATCTATTACGCCCGCAACCCTCAGCCGAGCGATTCGGGCCGCACCCGAAGTGCCGGCGCGTGGTGGCCCTGGACGTTACTTACTGCCGGGCTTCGTTACCGGCAGCGCGGCGAGGTCGGGCGGGAGCATGTTTGGCTCGTAGGTCTCGACGTTGAGTTGGGTGAGGGAGATGAAGGGGCAGCCGAAGTCCGGGAGCAGGCCGCCGCTGCGGTCGACGACGGCCGCGACGGCAGTGACGATGCCACCATGGGCGCGGACGATGTCGATGGTCTCCTGCACGCGGCCACCACGGGTGACGACGTCCTCGGCGACGATGAAACGGCTGCCGGGCTTGATTTCGAAGCCGCGGCGCAAGACGAGCTTGCCCTCTTCCTTCTCCGCAAAGATGTGCGGCTTGCCGAGAGTGCGGGCGATTTCGTGGCCGACGATGATGCCCCCGAGGGCCGGGGAGATGACGCGTTCCGCCTCGATGTTGCGCAGTTTCTCGGCGAGGGCGCCGCGGACGCGCGCGGCGATCTGCGTGTGCTGCAGGAGCAGCGCGCACTGGAAGTACTGGCGCGAATGCAGCCCGCTGCGCAGGACGAAATGGCCGTCGAGCAGGGCGTTGGTGGAGCGGAAGAGTTCGAGGAGTTCGGCGCTTTTCATGGCACTCAGGCGGCGGAGGCGATGATCTCGATCTCGACTTGCGAACCGCGCGGGAGGCCGGCGACCTGGATGGTGGAACGCGCCGGGAACGGCTCGCTGAAATACTTCGAGTAGACGGCGTTCATCGCCGCAAAATTGGCGAGGTCGACGAGAAAGACAGTGGTCTTGACGACATTGGTGAAAGTCATGCCGTTGGCCTTGAGCACGGCGGCGATGTTCTGGCAGACGCGCTCGGTCTGCGCGGTGACGTCCGCGCCGACGATCTCGCCCGTGGACGGATCCAGCGGGATCTGGCCGGCGGCGAAAAGGAAATCGCCCACGGCGATGGCTTGGGAGTAGGGGCCGACGGCGGCGGGAGCTTCGGTAGTGGCGATGACTTTCTTCATAAAAATAGCGCGCGAGGCTAGTTGGAGGGGCATGAGGTGTCAAAGGTGGATGTTGGGTGTTCGATGTTCTGCCTTAGTCGCCGCGCATTTTGATGTGGAAATTCACCCCCACTTGCCTTGTGCTCGCGACAAATGCGCATCCTCATCGTCGACGACGAGAAGAATATCCGCCGTGCGCTCACGCTGGCGCTGGAGTCGATGGAGCATGAAGTGGCGTGCGCGACGAATAGCGCGCTGGCGCTGGCGGAATTGAAGGCGCGGCCTTTCGACGTGGTGTTGCTGGACTTGCGCCTCAGCCAGGAGAGCGGGCTCGATGTGCTGGAGGAAATCCTGCGGGTGGCACCGCAGGTCGCGGTGGTGATGGTGACGGCTTACGCTTCCGTGGAGACGGCGGTCGAGGCGATGCGGCGTGGAGCGTTCGACTATCTGCCCAAGCCGTGCACGCCGGATCAAGTGCGGCAGGTGCTGGCGCGCGTGGAGAAGACGCGGAAGCTCGAGCGGCGCGTGGCCGAATTGGAATCGCGGCTCGGCACCGAAGGGCCGGAGATCGACTTGACCTCGCAATCGACCGCGATGCAGAAGACGCTCGACGTGGCCTTCAAGGCGGCGGACAGCGAGGCCACGGTGCTGTTGCTCGGCGAGAGCGGCACGGGCAAGAGCGTGCTGGCGCGCGCCATGCACCAGCGCAGCGCGCGCCGGGCCGGAGCCTTCGTCACGGTGAGTTGCCCGAGCCTGTCGCGCGAATTGCTGGAGAGCGATTTGTTTGGTCATGTGAAGGGCGCCTTCACCGGCGCGCACACGGATACCGTGGGCAAGGTGGCGGCGGCGGATGGCGGCACGCTCTTTCTCGATGAGATTGGCGAGCTGCCGGTGGAGATCCAGGCGAAGTTGCTGCGCCTGCTCCAGGAGCGCGAATACGAGCGGGTGGGGGAGACGAAGCCGCGCCGGGCGAATGTGCGCGTGATCTCAGCGACGAATCGCGATCTCACGCAGGCGGTCGCGGCGGGGAAGTTTCGCGAGGATCTGTTCTATCGGCTCAACGTCATCTCGCTGCGCCTGCCGCCGCTGCGCGAGCGGGTGAATGACATCGAGCGAGTCGCGCAGATTCATCTTCGTTTCCTCGCGGGACATTCGGGGAAGAACGTCCGTGATTTTTCTCCCGCGGCGCTGGAGGCGATGCGGCAATACACCTGGCCGGGGAATCTCCGTGAGATGCGCAATGTAATCGAGCGCGCGGTGATTCTGTGCAGCGGCGAGTGGATCGAAGCGGAGGACCTGGCGGACAGCATTCAGCCGGCTTCGGAAATTCGGCTCGGCGGAAAATTTACGCTCGAAGAAATCGAGGCGGAGCACATCCGCCGGGTGGTGGCGAACACACGCACCCTGGATGAAGCGGCGACGATGCTGGGAATTGATCCGGCGACGCTCTATCGCAAGCGGAAGAAATTCTGAAGGTTGTGACGCTGCGCAAAGCGTCGTGCAAATTGCAACCCCATCGCTTGGCGAATCGTGCAGGCTGCACGACCGGGGCCTCGCGTGATGGTGGGGGCATAAGATATAACGCATTCGCTATCAACGGATAACGATGGGGCTGCGTGAGGGTGGCATGGCGGGAGCTAAAGGAGCGGGCATGAAAATTCAATATCGCACCGTTCCCGTTCCGGAACGTCTCCACGGGTGGAAGCGGGTCGTCCGCCGCGCCACGAACATTTTTCGCGGAACACTGGTCGTCGACTTCGGACGGGTCACGCTGGAGTTCGCGAACTAGCCAGGCAGGCCCCTTGCGAGCAGGCTCCGCGGCATGAAGCAACGCATCTTTCTCGGTCTTGCCCCGCTCTTCCTCCTGCTCATCGCCATGGGCGCCTACGCCGTCTCGCTCTTCAGCAAACTGGGCAACAGCGTCGATGTCATACTCCGTGAAAATTTCCGCAGCGTGGTCGCTGGTCAGCAAATGAAAGAAACCGCCGAACGCATGGATTCCGCCCTCTTCTTCTCGCTCGTCGGCGAAGAGGCCCGGGCGCGCAAGATGTATGCGCAGAACGTGCCGGAGTTTCGGGAAAACCTGAACGTGGAGTTGCATAATGTCACGCTGCCCCACGAGCAGGAACTCGCGGAGAAAGTGCGGCGCCTGCATGAGCAATACACGCAACGCGCGGATCTTTTCTGGCAGACACCGGCGGTCGAGACGCGGCGTAAAATGTATTTCGACGAGATGCTGCCGACCTTCACGGAGGTGAAGGACACGGCGCAGGAGATCATCCGCATAAACCAGGAGAACATGGTGGAAGCCGATCGCGAAGCCCGGGCGCTCAGCGCGAAATCCACGCGCTACATGATCTTTGCCATCCTCGCGGGCATCGCGGGCGCCGCCTATTTCGCCGTACGCCTCCAGCGCTCAATCCTCGAGCCGATCCGCGCCCTCACCGCGGTCTCCAAGGAATTGGGCGAAGGGAAACTCGACCAGGTCGTGCCGGTCATGTCGCAGGATGAACTCGGCCAATTGGCCGACGCATTCAACAAGATGGCGACCAAGCTGCGGGCCTACCGCCAGGTTATGGGCGACCAAATCCTCCAGGCACGCCAGATGACGGAGATCACGTTTTCGGCGTTTCCCGATCCGATTGTCGTTCTCGCCGCCGATGGCCTCATTAGTTTCATCAACCCCGCAGCCAACACTTTCCTCTTCAAGCTGGGCTCGAAAGATGGCCTGCCGGCCAGTGTGCAGGAGGAGGTGGAACGCGTCATCAAGGGTGCACCGGATTATCTGCCGACGAGTTTTGACCGCGTGATCGTGTTTCGGATCGATGAGCATGAGACCTTTGTGCTGCCGCGGGTGATCGGCATGCGCGATGAGACGGGCGCCATTTTTGGAGCGGCTGTCGTCCTGCAGGATGTGACGCGCCTGCGCCTGCTGGACGAGGTGAAAACGAATCTCGTCTCGACGGTGAGCCACGAGTTGAAGACGCCGCTGACCAGCGTGCGCATGGGCTTGCATCTGCTGCTCGAGGAACGCATCGGAACGCTCAACGCCAAGCAGACGGAGCTCTTGCTCGCGGCGCGCGAAGATTCGGAGCGTCTGCTGCGCATGATCAACGACCTTCTCGACCTGGCGAAACTCGAGTCCGGCCGGACCGCCTTGCCGAGTCACGCGACCGACCCACGGGAACTGATCGATCGTGCACAGGAGGATTTGCGGGCGCTGGTCGAGTCACGTGGGTCGAAGCTGGTGACCAAGGTCACGTCCGGTCTGCCGAAGGTCTCCGTGGACGTGCGGCAGATCGCGCATGTTTTCTCGAACTTCGTTTCCAACGCGGTCAAGCACGCGAAGCCGGGCGAGGAGATCATGCTGCGCGCGAAAAATGAGGACGGTCGGGTGCGCTTTTCGGTCGTCGATCACGGCCCGGGCATTGCGCCGCAATTTCAGGCGCAGATCTTCGATCGCTTCTTCCGCCTTCCTGGCTCCGAAAGCACCGGTGCGGGACTGGGCCTGGCCATCGCGAAAGAGATCGTCCTCGCGCAAGGAGGGATGATCGGGGTGCAGAGCGTGCCCGGCCAGGGCAGCGAGTTCTATTTCGATCTGCCGGCAATTTCCAACAAAGAGCCCACATGAGTAAACGCATTCTGATCGTAGACGACGAGCCGAACGTGCGGCTGAACTATCGGGTAACATTGGAGACGGAAGGGCTGGCGGTGCAGGAGGCGGACAGTGCGGCCAGGGCGCTGGCGCAATTGGCGGAGGAACATTTCGACATGGCGATCCTCGACATGCGCATGCCGGAGATGGACGGCCTCGATCTACTGGCCGAGATGCGCGAGCGCGGGCTGAAGACACCGGCGGTGATCATCACCGCCTATGGAGATATCCCCCATGCGGTCCGCGCCATGCAACTCGGGGCCATCGATTTCCTGCAGAAGCCGCTCACCCCCGAGGCCCTGCGCAGCCTGGTCGCGGAGATTTTGGAACGGCATGTTCCGGAAGTGGAGATCAAAACGAGGCCGCCCGTGGGCGAGGATTTCGCCAGCCAGTTGGCGGAGGCCAAGCGCCTCCTCAACTTGCAGGTCTTTGAAACCGCGTGGACCCATCTGGCGAGAGCACTGGAACTCAACTCCAAATCTCCGGATGTCCTGAACATGGCCGGCGTCTTTTTCGAGATGCAGGAAGATTACGACCGCGCCCGCAAGCTTTACGGCCAGGCGATAAAATACGGCCCGTACTACGAGCCGGCCCAGCAGAATATGCGGCGCATCTTCGAGTTGTTTCACTTTGGTTCCAGCAAGGAGCCACTCGCGTTTGGGGAGGATTAGAAAGCTCCTCGTCCGTTCCCATTCGCCCATCACATCAAAACTCCAATCAACTAATATGCCCGACATCCTATTCGTCCTCGCCTCGGTAAGCTTCTTCGCCTTGATGATCATCTTCATGCTGGCCTGCGAGAAGATTTAACAACGTAACCAAAATGGAAAACATCATCGTCGGATTCATATCCATCGCCCTGATCGTCTATCTGCTCTTCACGATCGTGCGCCCGGAAAAATTTTAACCTAATATCAATGAATAGTTCAGGCTGGATTCAACTCATCATCTATGTCGCCATTCTGGCGGCGATCACCAAGCCGCTCGGTCTGTACCTCTGCAAGGTACTGGACGTGGACGGCAAAATATTCCTCGATCCGATCTTCAAGCCACTGGAGAAGATCACCTACAAGCTGATCGGCGTCGATCCGCGG
>NZ_JBDUCX010000081.1:0-25243 GCF_040003245.1 Chthoniobacter sp. | reverse complement strand
TACCGCGGGGACTTCGCTAACTTTTTGCAGAAAGGATGAAATATCCGGGTTAAGCCCCCTTAAGGCGATTTAAGGTGCGAGTTTTTTAAAACACCGCCTTGGCCGCCATTGGAAAAGGCCGCCGGAGATCGGGCAAGCGGACGAGCGCTCCCCAGAAATCCGCCTCCGCGCATATCTGGCCGGATATCTATTGCCCCGGCGGCTGGTTGAGCAGCAGCCAGTACATCCCGAGGTCCTGCACGGCGTTGACGAAGCCTTCAAAGGCCACCGGCTTGACGATGTAACTGTTCGCGCCCAGCCGATAGCTCTGGACCAGATCCCTTTGCTCGCGGGAGGAGGTGAGCATCACCACCGGGATCATCTGCGTGCGGGGATCGGCCTTGAGCCGCTTGAGCACTTCCAGGCCGTCGATCTTCGGCAGCTTCAAATCGAGCAGGATGACCCGGGGTTTGTCCTCGAACTTGCGCCCGACATGCGGCCCCTCGCAAAAAATAAAGTCCAGCGCCTCCACGCCATCGCGCGCCACCTCGATGCGATTGGTGATCTTGGCTTTCTCCAGGGCCCGCAAGGCCAGCTCCAGGTCATCCGGATTGTCCTCCACCAGCAGGATTTCAACGGCATTCGATTCACTCATGATGGTTGTTCTTCTTCGAGGGTAAAATAGAAAGTGGCACCTTGATTCTCCTGGGCCTCCACCCAGATGCGGCCGCCATGACGATGGACGATCCGCTGGACGATGGCCAGGCCGACACCGGTGCCTTCGTACTCCTCAGCCCGATGCAGCCGCTGGAATACTCCGAACAACTTGTCCGCGTAACGCATATCGAAGCCCGTCCCATTGTCGCGCACAAAATAGACCTGCTCATGCTGTTCGGTTTTGCATCCGATGTCGATACGAGCGATTTCGCGTTTACGGGTGTATTTAAGTGCGTTGGAGAGGAGGTTGATCCAGATCTGTTTCACCAGCGCCGGATCTCCATGACCCATGGGTAGGTCTCCACAAAGCAGCTCGACCTGCCGCCCTTCCTGCTGCGGAGCGAGTTCATCGATGGTCTCCCGGACCAGCTTCGTCATGTCCACCGGCCGCTTGGCCAGCGGCAGCCGGCTGAGGCGCGAAAAGGTCAGCAAATCGTCGATCAGCGCACCCATCCGCTGCGCTCCGGCACGAATGCGCTGCAAATGGCGCTGCCCCTTTTCCGGCAACATGGTCCCACAATCCGCCAGCACGGCCTCGGAAAACCCATCCACGGCCCGCAACGGGGCGCGCAGATCGTGCGACACGGAGTAGGAAAACGCCTCCAGCTCCCGGTTCGCCGCCTCGAGCTGGACGGTGCGCTGGCTCACGCGCGCTTCCAGTTCGGCATTCAGCCGCTTCACTTCTTCCTCGGCCCGCTTCCGCTCGGCGATCTGGCGTTGCAGGTTGGCGTTGGCGGCATTCAGCTCCGCCGTACGCTCGGCGACCCGGTGTTCGAGTTGGGAATTGAGCTTGTACAGTTCGTCCTGGGCCCGGCGGCGCATCTGGACCTCTTCTTCCAACTGGACGTTCAGCCGGGCGAGGGTCGACGGGCTGGGCAGGGCCAGCGCCTGCGGCATGAGGCGGGTGAGCAGGATGGCCGTCGGCACCGAAGCCGCCGCCGTCAACGCCTTGACCATGCCGGAAAGCCAGTAATTGCCATGCCAGACATTCCAGATCTCCATCAAGTGCGTCGTGCCACAGGCGAGGATGAACACGGCAAAGCAGACGAACATCCAGCGGAAATCGATGTCTTTCCGGCGGCGGACAAACCACGCCAGCGTGAGGGGGATCGAATAGTAAGCCAGCGCGATCAGGGTATCGGAAACGACGTGCAGCCAGACGACCCCGGGCGTCCACAAATAACAATGTCCGTGCGGCATGAACCCATCGGACGAAAACAGTTTGCGGATAAAGTCGGGCATGGGGTGTCTCCGTTAAGGCTGCGTGCATCCCGGAGCAGCACGACAAACCGCTCCATGGAAAACAATCATTGTCGATGGCCAGCCGTTCCGCAACCGCGAGACTTGCCGCGCTCTCGCCACGACAATTCAACCCCGGTGCCGATCAGTCGGCTCACAATCGAAACTGAAATCCGGCGGGCCGCGCGCGGCAATCAAATTCGTCGCCGGGGAAATTGTCGGGAATCAGGAGTTCGGTGACACGCAAGGCCAGAGCCAGGAACGTAATACGGGTATGAACCCGCGCTGGATGATCTTGCCTGTGTTTCTGGTTTTCGCGCTGGTCCCGGCGGCCGACGGCAGCACGATTCACCGGGCGCACAAGCACCCATCGAGGGAGAAACACTCTCCACGATCGCTAAAAGCGGTCGATCGCAGCCAGGATCTCGAAACCCTGAAATTGGACGAGGAGGATCGGCGCTACGAAGCGGCGAAAGATGCGGCCAAAGCCGACCCGGCGATTCAGCGTCTCAAGACGGAATTCGATGCCGCAACGGGTACAGCGGCCCGCGACGCGGCGATCGCCTACTATCACGCGCTGTTCCAGAAGATTCGTGACGGCGACAAGGCTCTCAAGGAGCGGGCAGATTTAACCGAAGCCGCCTTGATGCGGCGCCTCAAGGAGTAACATGACATGAACCCACTTATTTTCCTCGCCGATGATACCACCGCGGCCGCCGGCACCTTCCTCGGGCTGGGGATCACTGGCCTCATCATCGCGCTGCTGCTCACGCTGTTCAGCCTCTGGATGCTGATCGATGCACTGACGAATCCCGCACTGAACTCCGCCATGAAAGGGGTCTGGGCAGCGATTATCTTTTTTGGACCTTTTATCGGGGCAGTGGCCTACTTCTTCCTCGGACGCCGGCCAAAAGGCCGCCCTTCGAGTGCTTGACGACAGTCCGCGCTGGCCATCCTTCCGGACGCCGGAGGCGTAATGGAAAAAGCCGGTGGCGTATCTCTGGCCGCCGCTCTACTCCTTGGCGACCAGTTCCTTCTCCGGGAGCCAGGCGTGATCGGCCCAGAAGCGGCGCATGGAGGCACGGTCGCCGCTGAAGATGGTGCGCTCCACCTTGCGCATGCTGCAGAGGTTCGTGGGATAGCGTGAACGCGGAAGCTGGCACACGCCATCGCCGGTATACTGCCACAACGTCCACCGGTCCCAAGGCGACGTGGAGGCGGGCGGCTTGTGATAATTGGCAATCCAGAGCCAGCACTTGCGTAGCGTGTCTCGCGAACTGGAACTGATCGCCGGGTTGCCGAAGACACGCTTGAGCCAATTTTCGTTGGAATAAAGGCCGGGATAAACACCCGTGCGGTCGTGCACGCGCTCGATGAAGCGGATCGCCTGGTCGACGTTCATATTGCCGCCCGGATAGTGGGTGTTTTGTTCGGCATCGAGCACCAGCAGGACGCCGGATGGCTGGGCGGGGTTGTGCCCCGAGGCCCACTTGGCGCCGACAAAGTTGATGAAGTGATCGGCCTGTTTGCGACCGTCGGACCCGTTGCCGAAGTGGTACGCACCCCAGAGCAGGCCGGCCTTCATGGCTTCGTTTTGCCGGTAGCTGTATTTCGCGTCGTAGCTGAAGGCGGGATAAGTCGCCTCGTGAATGATGGCGCCCAAGCCGCTGCGTTGCAGGGATGCGAAGTCGGAGGTTCGCTCGTCGTAGTGCGACAGGCTCAGCACGCTGTTTTCCGCATGGGCGGTCAGCGCCAAAGCCAACAGGATCAAGACTCTACCCGCGTGTCGAAGGCTCATTGGCGACCTATAAAAGCAGCTTGCAGGCCCGGTGACAAGCAGAGATTTTACTTAGAATTGACGCTGTTGTCACCCGGCGGCTATTCCTCGCCGTCGTAGTAGTCGAGCGGCTCCGAACGCATCAGCCGGCGTTCCGGTGAGCGCACTACCCATTTGTCGCTGTCGGGGTAATGGCAGGACTCGCCGATGGGATTGTCCGCCACGACGTAAACCAGCAAGTCCTGAGCGCCGTTATTGGTGATCACATGCGGCTCGCCCGGTTTGAAAAGAAAGGCGTCCCCTTCTTCGATGGGCGTGATCCCATCCTGGTGCCGGACGACGCCTTTGCCCGAGATGACGTGATAGAATTCCCACTGTGCGCTGTGGGAGTGATACGGGTATGGGGTCTGCCCGGGCGGAATGCGGCAGATCTCCACATCGAAGGGGTGCCTTTCGTTCAAGTCCATGGACTGCGGCTTGCGCCCGAGTTCCTCGGAGATCTCTTTGCCTGCGCCGGCGAATTTACCCTTGGGCGAAAACCAGGTGATTTCGACGATGTCCTTCGTGTTGACCTTCTTCATAAAGGGACTGAGGAAAGCAGAGAGAACGACGCGATTCAAACGCGGAAGCGCTCTCTCGGATTCTCCATCGCCGAAGCCAAGCTCATCCCTGCATTTAACATTTCTAAGGAAGTCGTTCCCTGCTAGGTTGTCGGGGTGATTCCGTGACTCGCCTTCCCCCTCTCTCACTCTCATTTACTCTGGCCGTGGCCCTGCTCGCCCCGGCTTCCTTGCGCGCGGAGACTCGCGAACTGACCTTCGAGCATGACGTCCGGCCCATCCTCAAGGCCCACTGCACGCAGTGCCATGGTGAAGAGGAGAAGCCCAAGGCCGGCGTCGACCTGCGGCTGCGGCGCTTCATGGATAGGCTCACCGAGGACGGCGATCACATCCTCGTGGTGGGCAAGCCCGACGACAGCGAAATGGTCCGGATGATCCGCGAGGGCGAGATGCCGAAGAAGGGCAAGAAGGTCACCCCGGAAGAACTGGTGACCATCGAGCGCTGGATCACGCAGGGCGCCAAGACCGCGGGGTCCGAACCGGAAACGCTGGCCCCCGGCGCATATATTACCAACGAGGACCGGCAGTTCTGGTCCTTCAAGCCCATCCCCCACCCGGCGGTGCCGCAGTTGGAAAATGCCACCCGCGTGCGCACGCCGATCGATGCCTTCGTTCTCGCTAAACTGCGCCAGCAGAAGCTCGATTTCGCGCCCGACGCGGACAAACGGACGCTAATCCGCCGGGTCACCCTCGATCTCATTGGCCTGCCGCCGACCCCGGAGGAAGTCGCCGCCTTTCTCGCCGATACCGCGCCCGATGCCTACGAAAAGGTGGTCGATCGCCTGCTCGCCTCCCCGGCTTACGGCGAGTGCTGGGGACGCCACTGGCTGGACATCGCCGGCTATGCGGACTCGAACGGCTTTTCGGAAGCGGATTCGCCGCGGCCCCAAGCGTGGCGTTATCGCGATTACGTGATCCGCGCCTACAATGCGGACAAACCATGGCGCGACTTCATCGTCGAGCAACTGGCCGGGGACGAACTCGCCGGGGCGACGCAGACCGATTTCCAGAAAGTGGTGCTCGACCCCGCAAAACGTGACGACCTCATCGCCACGGGATTTCTCCGCATGGCGCCCGATGGTACGGGCGATCCGGTGGACGACGTGAAGCTCGCGCGCAATCAAGTCATCGCCGAGGAATTGAAGGTCGTCTCGTCGTCGCTGCTCGGGCTCACCGTGGGCTGCGCGCAGTGCCACGACCACCGTTTCGACCCGATCCTGCAGTCGGACTACTACCGGCTCCGCGCCGTGTTTGAGCCAGCCTTCGACTGGCAGACGTGGCGTCCGCCCAGTGCGCGCCTCTATTCGCTCTATACGCCGGAGGAACAGGCCAAGGCCGACGAGATCGAGAAGCAGGCCCGGGTCATCGATGCCGAAGCGCAGGCGATGAGCAAAAAATTCCTCGATGAGATCTTCGAGAAGGAAATCGTGAAGCTCCCGGAAGAGGAGCGCGAGCCGTATCGCGCGGCGCGGGCGGCGGCGGTCAAAGACCGCACCGCGGAGCAGAAGGCGCTGATCAAAAAGTACCCGAACGCACTCGCGACCTACTCGCTCGATCTCTACGACGCGGGCCTGCAGAAAAAAGTGACGGACAAAGCCGCCGAGGCCACGACGCTGCGCGCGACGAAGCCGCCCGAAGGCAAGGTGATGGCGCTCACCGAAGTTAAAGGGCACGTCCCGGAGACGCACCTCTTCCATCGCGGCGATCACGATCAGCCGAAGCAAGTGCTCGGTCCCGGTGAGCTCACCGTGCTCGCCCAGCCGCAGATCGAGCCCTTCCAGCCGGCGGAAGTGCCCTCGGGCTCCACCGGGCGCCGCCTCGCCTATGCGCAATGGCTGGTCAGCGGCCAGCATCCGCTCGTGGCCCGCGTGCTGGTGAATCGCTTCTGGCTGGATCACTTCGGGCGCGGCATCGTGAATACGCCCAGCGAATTTGGCGCCCTCGGCGAGCGACCCACGCATCCCGAGTTGCTTGACTGGCTGGCCAGCGAATTCATGGACGGCGGCTGGAAGCTCAAGCCCCTCCACCGGCTCATGGTGCTGAGCACGGTGTATCGCCAATCTTCCACCAATGAATCGTCGCTCAAGGCCGATGCGGAAAACCGGTTCCTGGCTCGCTTCAAACTCCAGCGCCTCGAGGCGGAGACGCTGCGCGACTCCATGCTGGCCGCCGCTGGCACGCTCAATCCCCAGGCCTTCGGCGAACCGGTGGGCATCGCGCGCGATCCCGGCGGCCGCATCGTCGTGGGGCAGGAGCAACTCAACGCCAATCGCGATGTCATCAAGGTGGTCAGCCGCGGGCCGGAAGACTTCCGTCGCTCGATCTTTGTACAGGTGCGCCGCAAGGCGCCGCTGACGGTTCTCGATACGTTTGACGAGCCGACGATGTCGCCCAACTGCGAAGCGCGCAATAGCACGACTGTGGCACCGCAGTCGCTGCTGCTGATGAATGACAACTTCGTGCTCGATGTGGCGCACACGCTGGCCTTGCGCCTGCGCAAGGAAGAGCCCGGCGACGCGCGCGGCCAGATCGTCCGGGCGTGGCGAATCCTCTACGGGCGCGATCCGCAGGAGACCGACCTGCTTCGCAGCCTCGCCTACCTGGCCGAGCAAACGGAAGCCGTGCGTGCTTATCAAGGCGGCCTCCCGCCGGCCAAGGATCCCAAGGCCGAGCCACCGGCCGACCCTCAACTCGAAGCGCTGGCGAGCCTTTGCCAGGTGCTCTATAGTTCGAATCGTTTCCTCTACATCGAATAGGACTGATATTACTGAGCACCGAGCACTGATTACCAAGAACTAATTACTAGTTACTTCCCCATGCTACCCAATCACCTTTGCTCCCGCCGTCATTTCCTGCACGCGAACGGCTTTGGCCTCGGCTCGCTCGCGCTCGCGTGGCTGCTTAAGCAGGATAACCTCCTCGCCTCGCCGGTGAAACCGAATGTCGATGGCACGATTCGCTACGATCTGCTGCCGAAGAAGCCGAATTTCCAGCCCAAGGCGAAGGCCATGATCTCTCTCTTCATGATGGGCGGGCCGTCGCAGATGGATCTCTTCGACCCGAAGCCGATGCTCACGAAGTATGACGGGCAGAAGTTCCCCGGGGAAATCAAGTACGACAACCTCGCGCAGGCCTCGGCCAAGGTGCTGGGTTCGCCCTGGAAGTTCGCGCCGCGCGGGCAGTGCGGCATGGAGTTGAGCGAACTGCTCCCGTACCTCTCGGAAGTGGTGGATGACATCACGCTTATCCGCTCCATGCAATCGGGCGTGAGCAATCACCAGCAGGGGCTCTTCGCGATCAATAATGGGCGCATCAGCGGCGGGCGACCGACGGTCGGCTCGTGGCTAACGTATGGACTCGGCAGTGAAACGCAGGAACTGCCCGCGTACATGGTGCTGGCGCATCCCGGCGGCCTTCCCACTTTCCAAGGCGAACACTACACGAATGGCTGGTTGCCCGCGCTCTACCAGGGCACGCTCATTCGGCCCACCGAACCGCACATCCTGAATCTGGACCCGCCCGCGGAGTTCGCGGGCAAGCCGCAGGATCGGCAACTGGCCCTGCTCAAGTCTTTCAACGAAGCGCACCTCACCGAGCATCCGGGCGAACTCGATCTGCAAGCGCGCATCTCCAGCTACGAGCTCGCGGCGAAAATGCAGACCGCTGCGAAGGAAGCGCTCGATATCACCAACGAGCCCGAGCACATCAAAAAGCTCTACGGCGTCGACAAGCCTGAGACGAAGGATTACGCCACGCGTTGCATCATCGCCCGGCGGCTCGTGGAGCGCGGCGTGCGCTACGTGCAGGTGCTCAATTCCGGCCAGTCGTGGGACCAGCACAGCGCGCTCATTTCCGCGTTGCCGAAAAATTGCGCGGCCGTCGATCAGCCGTCCGCGGCGCTCATCCAGGACCTCAAGCAGCGCGGACTACTCGACAGCACGGTCGTGCAATGGGGCGGCGAAATGGGGCGCCTGCCCGTCTTGCAGAACGATGCGGGCCGCGCCAAGTGGGGCCGCGATCACAATACCTTCGGCTTCTCCCATTGGGTCGCCGGCGGCGGCTTCAAGGGCGGCTACGTGCACGGCGAGACCGACGAATGGAGCCATCACGCGGTGAAGGACATCGTCCACCATTACGACTTTCACGCCACATTGCTGCACAACTTCGGCCTCGACCACACCAAGCTCGTCTACAAGCGCAACGGCACCAATGCCTCTCTCGTGGACGGACAGGACGCGCGCATCGTCAACGAGCTGCTCGCCTGACCCTGGGTGCCACCGCTTCCGTGATTCGATTCCCCCTCCTGCTACTCGCGGCGCTCCTCCTCTGCTTCGCGGCGTGCAGCCCGCGCGCGTGTGCGGAAGAGAACCAAGTCGTGCTCAACATCGAGCCAACGAAGGAAAACCCGCGCAACTCGGAAGGCTCCTTCGTGCGGCTCAAGTCGGGACGCGTGCTTTTCTACTACTCCCAATTCTACGGCGGCGCGGAGGATGGAAGCCCGGCACGCATCGTGGCCATTCACTCGGACGACGCCGGTCGCACGTGGAGCGCGCCGCAAGTCGTCCTCGAAAACACCGCGGGCAACAACGTGATGAGCGTCTCGCTGCTCCGGCTGGCCAGCGGCAAACTCGCCTTCTTCTACGTCCTCAAGAATAGCTGGCTCGATTGCCGGCCATACGTGCGCTTTTCGACCGATGAAACAGCCACGTGGTCGGAACCGAAGCTCATCGTCGCCGCGCCCGGGTACTTCGTGCTGAACAACGACCGCGTGGTGCAACTCAGCACCGGACGCCTCGTAGTGCCGGTCGCGTTTCATCGCTCGCACCTCGCCGATCCGCAGAGCAGCAAGTCCTTCGACCCGCGCGCCATCGCCATGTGGTACTATTCAGACGACGAAGGACAAACGTGGCAGGAATCCCCGAGCTGGTGGACGATTCCGGTGCGTAGTGGCAGCGGCTTGCAGGAACCCGGCCTGGTGGAGCTGGCCGATGGCAAGCTTTTCAGTTGGGCCCGCACCGACCAAGGCGCGCAATACGGCTTCACCTCGACGGACGCTGGGAAAAACTGGTCGGCGCCGGCGCCGACGGAAATGAAATCACCGACCTCCCCGGCGAGCATTAAACGCCTGCCGGGCTCAGCCAGCTTGCTCGCGGTTTACAACGATCACTCGGGCCGGTTTCCCTTCCCGATCAAGCGGCGCACGCCGCTCGCCGTGGCGGTTTCCAGCGACGGCGGCCAGTCGTGGCCGAACGCGAAACTCATCGAGGAGGATCCCGCCAGTTGGTATTGCTACACGGCGATTTACTTCGTCGACGATGCCGTGCTGCTCGCCTATTGCGCCGGCGACGCGAAAGTCGGTCCCCTCAATCGCCTGCGCATCCGCCGCATCAGCCTCGACTGGCTGCCTGCCAGATGAAGACGCGCTTCCTTCACCTGGCATTCACCGTGGTGGCGCTGACCTTGCGCGCCGCGGATGCGCCCGACCTCATCGTGCATCACGGCAAGATCGTCTCGGTCGATGATCGCTTCTCCATCCAGGAAGCGATGGCCATGCACGAGGGCCGCATCGTCGCCCTCGGGAGCAACGACGATATACTCAAGACAAAGACCGCCGAGACGCGTGTGATCGATCTCGGCGGCAAGACGGTGCTGCCGGGTTTGATCGACTCGCACACGCATCCCACCGGCGCGGCAATGACCGAACTCGAGCACTCGATTCCAGATTTCGAAACGGTGGCCGACGTGCTCGAATACGTGAAGGCGCGCGCGCAAGCGCAGCCCGCAGGCGAATGGATCGTGCTCAGCCAGGTTTTCATCACGCGCCTGCGCGAACAACGCTACCCGACCCGCGCAGAACTCGATCAGGCCGCCCCGAAGCATCCCGTGCTCTATCGCACCGGTCCCGACGCTTCGCTCAATTCGCTGGCGCTCTCGCTCAGCGGCATCGACCGCAACTTCAAGATCACCGACGGCAGCGCGGGCTTCGCCGAGATGGACCCCGTCACCGGGGAGCCCACCGGCATCCTGCGCAATTGCACCCGCTACGTGAAAGTGAAGCCGGTGGATACGGTCCCCTCGCCCGCCGACCGCCTCCAACGGCTTTCCCTGCTCTTTCACGATTACAATTCCGTCGGCCTCACCAGCATCGCCGACCGCGACTCGAGCGCCGCCGCCATCAGTCTCTACACGACTTTGCGCGACCGCGGTGAGTTGACTTTGCGCGTCTCCATCTCCCACGGGGTCAGCACAGGCGGCCCCATCGAGGAAGTGCAGAAACGCATCCGCGCCGTCGCCGCGCATCCGCTGTTCAAGGACAAGAGCGGACTCGTGCGCATCGTCGGCACGAAGATCTATCTCGATGGCGGGATGCTCACCGGCAGCGCTTATATGCGCGACCCGTGGGGCGAGAGCAAAATCTACGCGATCACCGATCCCACCTATCGCGGCGTGCTCTTCGTTCCGCCGGAGCGCCTCGTCCCGATGGTGCGCACGGCTGTGGAAAGCAACCTGCAGTTCACCGCGCATTCCGTGGGTGACGGCGCGGTGCACACCTTGCTCGATGCCTATGAAACGGTGGGGAAAGAGATGCCCATCCGCCAGACGCGCCCGTGCATCACCCACGCCAATTTCCAGAGCCGCGCAGCGATCGACCAGGCGGCGCGCCTCGGTGTGGTCATGGACATCCAGCCAGCGTGGCTCTATCTCGACACACGCACGCTCTCCGCGCAATTCGGCAATGCGCGGCTGCGCTGGTTTCAGCCACTGCACAGTTTGTTTGCCGCCGGCGTGATTGTGGGCGGCGGTTCGGATCACATGCAAAAGATCGGGTCGCTGCGCGCCATCAATCCCTACAACCCCTTCCTTGGCATGGCGACGGCCATCACGCGACGGGCCAAATGGTTCGAAGGCCAGTTGCACCCCGAAGAAGCGCTCACTCGCGAGGAAGCCATCCGCTTCTACACGCGCAACAATGCGTGGCTGCTCTTCGACGAAAACAAAGTGGGCTCGCTGGAAGCCGGCAAGCGCGCCGATTTCATCGTGCTCGATCGTGACATCCTCACCTGCCCTGAGAATGACATTCGCAACATCGAGGTGCTGGCGACTTATATGGACGGCAAGCAAGTTTACGCCCGCAAATGAGAACGGGCCGCCTGATTCAAATCACTTCGCTGGGTTTGCTGGCCCTGTTGGTCCAGTCGGCCCCTGCCGCCGACACCGCCACGCCCGAAGCCATGCGCTTGCTGAAGAGCAACTGCTTCTCCTGCCACAACGATCAAAAGAAAAAAGGCGGTCTCGTGATGACCTCCCGCGAGACGCTCCTCAAGGGCGGCGACAACGGCCCCGCGCTCGATCTCAATGCACCCGACAAGAGTGCTCTGCTCGACGCCCTCGCCGCGGATGCCGATCCGCACATGCCGCCGAAGAAACAGCTCTCCGCGCCACAAATCGCTTTATTGAAGGGCTGGGTGCACGACGGTGCCAAGTGGGACGCTGCGGCACTGGTGCGCCAGCCGTCCGCACCACGTTCCGTGGCCGTCACGCAGCCAGCCGCATCGTTTCATCCCATCCTGGCGCTCGCGCTCTCGCCCGACTCCACCCGCCTCGCCGTCGGTTGCGGCCACGAAGTCGTGCTCTACGACGTCTCGGGCACCAACCTCAATGTCATCACGCGAGCCAGCGCCCATCCCGATCCCGTCCAATCCATCGCGTGGAGCCCGGATGGAAAGCGGCTCGCCACCGGCGCCTTCCGTCGAGTCGTCATCTGGAGCGCGGATTCGCTGACGAAAGAACGCGAAATCACCGCTGACCTCACCGACCGCATCGCCGCGTTGCGTTTTCTGCCGGATGGAAACCAACTCGTCATCGCCGACGGCCGCGCCGCGGAACTCGGTACCGTACGCATCGCAGACACCAGCACCGGCGCGATCACGGCCTCCTGGACGGCTCATGCGGACACCATCTTCGATCTCGCCGTCAGCGGCGACGGCAAGCTCCTCGCCACCGCCGGGGGCGACAAACTGGTGAAGCTGTGGAACCTCGAGACACACCAGGAGATTGCGAAACTCGAAGGTCATGTCGCGCAAGTGCTCACCCTCGCGTTCGATGCCAATGCCACCCAACTCGCCTCCGGGGGCGCTGATTTCCAGCTCAAGGTCTGGGACGTGAAAACGCATGAGCGCATCATGTCGCTCGGCACACATACGACGCCGGTGAATGCCGTGACCTGGTCTCCCGTCGGCCCGGCGGTCATCGCTGTCAGTGCCGACGGCTCCGCGGACCGCTACACGGAACTCAAGGCGCTGACTGGAGCGGCGAGCACGGAAGCATCTGCCAAGGAAAAGAAACTGGCTTCCGCGGAAGAAGCGCTCCACTGCGTGGCTGTCGCTGCGAATGGCGAGCGCATCTTCGCCGGCTCGCATGAGGGACAGCTCTTCGCGTGGGACAAGGACGGCAAGATCGTCAAGAAACTCGCGGTCAACGAAGCGCCAGCTGCTCCTTCCGATCCCGCACCCGGCTTCATCCGCGACGTGCTCCCGGTGCTGAGCAAAGCCGGCTGCAACGCGGGCGCCTGCCACGCAAAGCCAGATGGCCAGAACGGTTTCAAGCTCACCGTCTTTTCCTTCGATCCCAAGGCTGACTATCGCAACATCACCCAGGACTCGCGCGGCCGCCGCCTCTTCCCGGCCTCACCCGCCGAGAGCCTGCTGCTGCTCAAGGCCACCGACACAGTGCCACACGAGGGTGGTGAGCGCTTCACGAAGGACTCCGACGCCTATCGCACGATCGAGCAATGGATTCGCAGCGGCATGGCCTTCCGCGCCGAGGGTGAGCCCACGCTCCAGAGTCTCGCCGTGGAGCCCGCCACGCATCTTTACCGAAAGGGCGACACGCAGCAATTGCGCGTGCAGGCGCGCTATTCCGATGGCTCGACGCGCGATGTCACCGCGCTGGCCGGCTTCTCCTCGAACGACAAGGACATCGTCCGCGTCACCGACGACGGCGCAGTCACCATCGGCAAAGTGAGCGGGCAGAGCGTGGTCATCGCGCGCTTCATGGGTCTGGTCGGTGACTCGCAGATCGAAGTCGCCGCCGACCACCTCCTGCCCGAGAGCCAATACGCCAGCCTGCCGGTCAACAACTTCATCGACGAACTCGCCTACGCACAGTTCAAGCGCCTCGGCCTGTTTCCTTCCGACACATGCACCGATGCCGAGTTCCTGCGGCGTGCCTCGCTCGATACCATCGGTGCGCTGCCCAGCGCGGAGGACGCACGCGCCTTCCTCGCCGACACCGATCCCGCCAAGCGCGACAAGCTCATCGACCGCCTGCTCGCCGATCCTCTTTACGCCGATTTCTGGGCGAACAAGTGGGCCGATCTGCTGCGGCCCAATTCCGACCGCGTCGGCATCAAGAGCACCTATCTCCTCGACCAATGGCTGCGCGAATGTTTCCGCGCCAACATGCCCTACGATCAATTCGTGCGCACCATCGTCACCACCGAGGGCAACACGCACCGCTTCGGCCCGGCGGTGATTTTTCGCGACCGACGCGAGCCCGTGGATGCCACCACCATGTTCAGCGAACTCTTCCTCGGCGTCCGGCTGGACTGCGCGAAGTGCCACCATCACCCCAACGAAAAGTGGGGCCAGGACGACTTCTATCGCATGGCTGCCTTCTTCGGCTCGATCCGGCAAAAAGGCGCCGGCATCTCCGCACCGATCTCCGCCGGCAACGAAACATTCTATTTCGAGCCGGGCAAGACGGTGAAGCATCCCGTCACCGGTGAACTGATGGAGCCGCGCCCGCCGGATGGCGAAGGGTTCAAGGTCGCGCAAAGTGAAAATCCGCGCCAGGCCCTCGCCGACTGGATGACCGACCCGAAGAATCCGTTCTTCGCCAAGGCGGTCTCCAACCGCCTCTGGTCCGCGTTCTTTGGCAAAGGCATCGTCGATCCTGTCGATGACTTCCGCATTTCCAATCCGCCCGCGAATCCCGCATTGCTCGATGCCCTCGCGCAGGAGTTGATCCGCGAAAAATTCAACTTGAAAGGCTTGATGCGCACCATCCTCCGCTCGCACCTCTACCAGCTCAGCGCGGCGCCCAATGAATTCAACAAGGCGGATACCCGCAACTATTCGCGCTCCTACCGCCGCCGCCTGCCGGCGGAAGTGCTCGCCGATGCCCTCGCTGATATCACCGGCGTGCCCAGCGACTATCCCGGCATGCCGCCCGACAGTCGCGCCATGCAGGCGTGGAGTTACAAGATCGAGTCACCCACGATGGACGCCTTCAGCCGGCCCAACTCGAGCAGCGATTGCCCCTGCGAACGCGACGCGAAGCCCAGCATCGTGCAGGCGCTGCACCTCATGAACTCGCGCCTGCTCCAGGAAAAGCTGGCGAGCACCGCCACCACCGCACGCACCCAACGCCTCACCGACAGTCCGCTCACGCCACCAGAAATCGTCACCGATCTCTACCTCGCCTGTTACTCACGCCTCCCCGGCGATGACGAACTTAAAATTGCCACCGCCCCCTTCACTACCGAAGGCGCGACGCGACGCTCCGCCATCGAAGACGTCCTCTGGTCCCTCCTTAACTCCGCCGAGTTCGTCTTCAATCATTAGCGAGCGCTGTCTCGGTCCTCCAGCGCTCGTGCCTGCGCACTGTCACTCCCCGACACCGTTCAGCTTTTCCCCCAGCGCATCTCCCTTGCCTCCCCCCGGGTTCAGTTCCTTGAGCACCGCGGCCAGACGGGCGCGCGCGGCTTTGCTAGCCTCCGTATCCGTCCCTGCCGCGACGGGCTTTTCGACAAAGTGAGCGTCGCTCATGTCGAAGAGTTTGCGGTCATCCGTCAGCTTCCAGCGTCCGCTGCGCATGTGACGATCCTGGCAAAGCTGCACGTAAGCCCGTTCGCGCGGCTGGCCCGGCTCGCCGCGGACTTGCGTTCCACCCCTCCGGAAAAGATACCGAGCGCCAGAAGCAGGAAAGCGGGGAGAATGGATTTCACACCGATGTAACCGCACTTCGAGGTGATATTCGGACAAAGAGATTTCCGTCACCCGCGCCACGAGCCGACCTATTCCAATCAGACGGAATAGGGAATCGAACAGCGCACCGTCGTGCCACCTGCGGCTTCGGTTTCCATCTTGATTTCCGCGCCGATCAATTTGGCGCGATAACGCATGGTGCGCCAACCAATTCCATCGGGCCGCGCCGGGATCGCCGAGCCACAACCATCATCTGCCACGCTGATTTTCAGAAGTTGATTCTCCCGGGTCACTCGAACGTCGACCCGCGTGGCATTGGCGTGCCGCATCGCGTTGCTCAGCGCCTCCTGCGTGATCCGGTAAAGGTGCATGGCCACTTCCGAGTCGCGCACCGCGATGTCGTCGTCGCTTTCGAAGCCGATGGGCGCGTGGGTGAGCGTTTTCGTCGTCATCACCAGTTCGCGCAGGGCAAGACCCAAGCCGTCGCCCTTGATCGAGACGGGATAAATCCCGCGCGCCAGGTTGCGCGCCTCGAGTGTCGCCGCGGAGAGACCCTTTTGAATATCCGCGGCGAGCTTGGCCTGCGGCGAACCGGCATTTTCGAGGTCCAACTTCAGGCACTGCGCCGCACAATCGAGTGCCGCCAGGGTCTGGCACACGCCATCGTGCAAATCCTGGCCAATCCGCATCTGCTCGCGTTCACCAGCCCGGATGATCTCCCGCTCGAGTTCCTGGGAGTGCTCGAGGACCCGCATGCGCTGGCGCATTTCCTCGCGGACATTCCGGACGGAGATCGCGCACCCGGCGACGAAAAGATAGGCGATCGTGCGATTCACGCCCGCCCAAGCGAAGCTCCCCATGCTGCGTCGCGGGAGGCTGTCGAGGTTCGCGAGCATGGCGACCACCCCGACAAAGATGGCAAAGCCGAGAGCCATGCGCCGGGGGAAATGCAGCGCGATGAAAAAAACCGGGGTGCTGTAAAACACGAACATGCTGAACTGCCACGTCGTGTGGAGATCGAGGACGACCACACCACCCAGATAAACCAACGTCTCCGCCAACATCCATGATTTGGGTTGTTTCCCGAAGGCGTTGATGACGTTCATTTGGGGGCTTGCGGAATCGATCGGATTCCGCAGCATTCAGATACACGCTCATGCCCCCGCGGTCGAGGCGGAATATTGCTCGCTTCAGCGCTTACGCCCGCAGGCGATTCGGTTTGCTCCACTTGATGCGCGCGAGTTGCAACTCGCCGCTGTTGCCCGCTTTCGGGCACCACGAGCCATCGGTCACCCACGATTCGCCCGCGCTAATGTTGGCGATGCCAAAATTACCCATCATGGGGACGAGTTCCGCCTGGTGGACGCCGTCGCCAATGAGCGGCAGCACGACGCGCTCCGTGGCGCGGATCAACCGCAGGCTCTTCGGGTCGACTTGCGCCACCCACAGGGGTGCACGCCAGCGCATAACCTTGAGATTGGTCGCGTCCTTGCGCGTGTAGACGAGAAAGAGGCCATCGGAATGGGTGAGCCAATGCTGTTGCGTGGTGGACATCGCGAGGGGCTCGCCGTCGTCCCACGCCCAGGCCTGCTTCGGTTCATAGTGAAGGCCGTCCTCGCTCACCGCCACGTAGCCATGCTCGTCCTCCGCGCGGATCGTGAGGTAAAAGCGACTCTGGAAATGCGTCAGCGACGGCTCGAGCAGACCGCGGCCCTTGGGATTGGTGAGCTCCGGCCCGGTTTCCTGCACCAGCAGTCGCTGCCCATCGAACGAGCAGCGCACGCCGCAGACCGCGCGCGGCTGGTCTTTCACCCCGAAAGTGAAGCTCATCATCACCTCGCCATTCGGCATCATCACCCGCTGCCCGCAGTTGTTCGTATAGATCTGGCTGCCGCGCGGATCGTCCCACACGAGCTTTTGCCGCGGTCCCCACACTCCATCTTTCCACACGGCATACATCGGTCGGCGCGGCGGCTGATCGCTCTTGAACCCGGCGGTCTTGTAAAAGACATTTTGCCCGAGCGCGAGCACGCTGCCCGTCTTCGGGTGATACTCCGGAGTCACATCGCACACTCCTTCGTTACCCTCGCCTTGGGGTTCCCAACCCAGCGGCGGCGCGGGCTGGAATTCGCTCCACGTCTGGCCGAGATCTTCCGAAGTCGTCCAGTGCACAGGTCCGAAATAGTCAGAGCCCATGATCGGCTGGAGGGTCATGAATACTTTCTTCCCCGCCATGCAGGCGCGCGGATGAAACCATGTCCCGCCCTTCACCTCCGGCTTGGGCAGGACGACCTTTTCGATCGACTCGATCAATGGCCCCTCGGCGGCGATCGCTGGAATAGAGTGCTGGATCAGCGTCAGGCCTGTGGCTTGGATAAAATGGCGTCGGGAGATACGCATAAATTAAATTGCAGAAAATACCGTCCGCAAGGGGGGCCATTTGACTTGGGCGTATCCTTTCCCGCAAGCGTGAACACCGGGAACCCTGGCGGATGCGGATATAATACGTGTACGTCATTTTCCTTGCGCCGCCTCGCCTCGGGGTAAAGTGTAGGCAGCCCATGACCTCGTGCCCTAGATGTGGATCGTAAGACTCGCTCTTAACCGGCCTTACACTTTCATCGTTCTCGCGCTGCTGATTTTCATCATCAGCCCCGTGATGATCTCCCGGACGCCCACGGATATTTTTCCGAGCATCGATATCCCCGTGATCTCGGTCGCCTGGCAATACTCCGGCCTCAATGCGGAGGAACTCGAAGGCCGCCTGACGACCCCGTACGAAAAAGCGCTCACCGCGCTGGTCGACAACATCCAGCACATCGAGTCGACAAGCTACAGCGGCACCTCCGTGGTGAAGATCTTCCTCCAGCCCAACTCCAGCCTGGATACCGCCAATGCCCAGGTCGGCGCGGCCTCGGAGTTCATGCTGCGTTCGCTGCCGCCGGGGACACTGCCTCCCGAAATCATCAATTTCAGCGCCTCCAGCGTGCCCGTGCTCCAGGTCGGCCTTTCCGGGGAAGGCTTGTCCGAGCAGCAGTTGAACGACTCCTCCCAGCGCGACATCCGGCCGCAACTCATCACCGTCCCGGGTGCCGTGGTGCCCAATCCGTACGGCGGCAAGCAGCGCCAGATCATGATCAACATGGATCAGCGGCTCATGCAGGAAAAGGGCGTCTCTGCCACGGATGTGCTCAACGCGGTGAACGCGCAGAACCTCGTCGTCCCCACCGGCACCGTCAAAATCGGCACGCGCGAATACGACGTGCGCACCAATGCCGCCGCGCGCAGCCTCGCGGAAATCAGCGAAATCCCGATCAAGCAAATCGGCCCGACCACGCTCTTCGTCCGCGACGTCGCCGTGGTCAGCGATGGCTTCGCCGTGCAGACCAATATCGTCCGGCAGGATGGGCATCGCAGTGTGCTCGTCAGCGTGCTCAAGAATGGCCGCGCCTCCACGCTCGATGTCGTCGCCGGCGTGCGCGCCATGCTCCCGCGCATTTCCGCCATCGTGCCGCCGGAGTTGAAGATGACGCTGCTCTCGGACCAATCGGTCTTCGTCCGCGGCGCCATCGGCTCGGTCGTGCGCGAAGCGGTCATCGCCGCCGCGCTTACCGGCCTCATGATCCTGCTCTTCCTCGGCAGTTGGCGCAGCACGGTCATCATCGCCACCTCCATTCCCCTCTCCATCCTCAGCTCGGTCATCATCCTCAGCCTGTTGCACGAGACGATCAATATCATGACTCTCGGCGGCCTCGCGCTGGCCGTGGGCATTCTCGTCGATGACGCCACGGTCGAGGTCGAAAACATCCATCGCAACCTGGCCATGGGCAAAGACCTGCGGACGGCGATCCTCGATGGCGCGCAGCAAATCGCCGTGCCCGCCTTTGTCGCCACGCTTTGCATCTGCATCGTCTTTCTCCCCATGTTCATGTTGGGCGGTGTGGCGCGGTATCTCTTCGTGCCACTGGCGGAGGCCGTGGTCTTCGCGATGCTCGCCTCGTATCTCCTGTCCCGCACGCTCGTCCCCACCCTGGCGATGTATCTGCTCAAAGCCCACGAGCACGACCAACCGGGCACCGGATTCCTCGGGCGGCTGCAGCTCAAGTTCGAGCACGGCTTCGAGCGCCTGCGCGGGATTTACAGCACGGTCCTCCATTACCTGGTCAACGCCCGCCGGATTTTCGTGCCCGCTTTTCTCGTCATCTGCGTCTCCTTCGGCCTGCTTATCCCGTGGCTCGGCGAAGACTTCTTTCCTGGCGCGGACAGCGGCGAAATTCTCCTCCACGTGCGCGGCAGCACCGGCCTGCGCATCGAGGAAATGGCGCGCCTTTGCGACCTGGTGGAAGGCACCATTCGCAAGGTGATTCCACCCGGCGAAGTGGCGAACATTCTCGATAACATCGGCCTGCCCTACAGTCCCATGAACACGATGCACATGACATCCGGCGCCATGGGATCCAACGACGCCGACATCCTGATCTCGCTGCGCCACGATCATCACCCGACCGCCGATTACCTGCGCACCTTGCGTCAGCGGCTCGCCCAAGACTATCCCGGCACGACCTTCTACGCCCTGCCCGCGGACATCGTGACGCAAATCCTGAACTTCGGCATTCCCGCCCCGATGGACATCCAGATCGAAGGCTCCGATGGCGACATCCCCGCCAATCACGAGATCGCCACCAAGATGCTGGCGGAGTTGCGCAAGATCCCGGGCCTCACCGATCTGCGGGTGCAACAGCCGATGGATTTCCCCACGCTCGACATCGCCGTGAACCGGGCCAAGGCGCTGCAGAGCGGGTTCACACAGCAGAACATCGCCAGCGTGGTCCTCAACACCTTGAGCGGCAGCATGCAGGTGACGCCGATGTTTTACCTGAACCAAAAGAACGGCGTGAATTACAACCTCGTCGCGCAGGTGCCGCAGTACCGGATGCAATCGCTCGGCGACCTGCAAAACATCCCGATCCTCTCCGCCACCGGCCACGGCCCGGAGATCCTCGGCGACCTCGCCAGTATTCATCGCTCCCACGAAATGCAGGTCGTCTCACAATACAACATTCGCCCCGTCATCGACGTCTACGGCACCGTGCAGGATCGCGACCTGGGGGCGGTCAGCCGGGACGTGGAGCGGATCGTGGAGCAGACCCGGAAGACGCTGCCGCGGGGCGCGTTCATCACCATGCGCGGCCAGGTGCAGACGATGCGCGATTCCTATTTTGGGCTGCTGGCCGGCCTCGGCTTCGCGATCCTGCTCCTCTACATGCTCATCGTCATCAATTTCCAGTCCTGGCTCGATCCGCTGATCATCATCACCGCTCTGCCTGCGGCGCTGGCCGGCATCATCCTCGCCCTGCTCTTCACCCATACCACCATCAGCGTGCCTGCGCTCATGGGTGCGATCATGTGCATGGGAGTCGCGACGGCGAATAGCATCCTCGTCATCTCCTTTGCCAAGGAACGTTTCCAGGAAACCGGCGACGCCGTCGCGGCGGCGCTCGAAGCGGGGACCACGCGTTTCCGGCCCGTGATCATGACCGCCCTCGCGATGATGATCGGCATGGTGCCCATGGCGCTCGGTCTCGGCGAAGGCGGCGAGCAAAATGCGCCGCTCGGCCGCGCCGTGATCGGCGGCCTGCTCTGCGCCACCGTGGCCACGCTCATCTTCGTGCCCGCTGTCTTTAGTCTTCTTTATCGCCGGGTTCCGGTGCGTGCCTGATACTTCCTATGTCTCAACTTGCCGACATCTCCCCGATGCCTCCATCCGAGAATCCTCACTCCAAACCCACCGGCCCTACCGCCCCTCTCATCGACTCCACGGCGAAGAGGAAATCGCCGCTCGTGGTCGGCGCCATCGCGGTCGCCGGCGTGCTGGCTGGCGCCATCGCCCTCTCACTCTTGTCGCGCTGGAGGTCGGACGCCGAGCTCCGGCGCGCCACCACGGAAGGCTCCGTCGTGACGTTCAACATCGTCCATCCTTCCGCCACCCTTTCCTCCGGCGAAATCTCGCTGCCCGGCAGCGCCCAGGCCTTCACGGACACCGCCATCTACGCGCGGACGAATGGCTATCTCAAGAGCTGGAAGGTGGACATCGGCGCCCACGTGAAGCAAGGCGACCTGCTCGCCGAAATCGAGACTCCGGAGGTCGATCGGCAACTCGAACAGACCCGGGCCGACCTCAAAAACGCCCAGGCCAATCTCAGTCTCTCGCAGATCAACGCGACCCGCGCGGAGGACCTCTTCAAGACGAAGACGATCTCCGGCCAGGAGAAGGACCAGGCCATCACCGACCTGGCCGGTAAACAGGCGCTCGTCGATGCCGGCCGGGCCAATGTCCAGCGATTGGAACAATTGATGGCCTTCGAAAAGGTCGTCGCGCCCTTTGACGGCGTCATCACCGTCCGCAACACCGATGTCGGCGCGCTCATCCAGTCCAGTGGCGATTCTTCCAACGCCAAGGAGCTTTTCCACCTCGCCGACAATCACATCCTGCGCATCTACTTTTCCGTCCCGGAGGTTTACGCCTCCACCGTCAAGCACGACGAAGAGGCGATGATCACCTTCGATGCCTTCCCCGGCGAGAAATTCACCGGCACGCTCATCCGCGATTCCGCCGCACTCGATCCCCTCTCCCACACCTTGAACGTCGAGGCCGATGTGCAAAATCCGTCGGGACGTCTGTTCCCCGGCGGCTACGCCACCGTGCACTTGAAAATCCCCGGCACCCCCGGGGCGGTCACCATTCCGGCGAATACCCTCCTCTTCCGCGCAGAAGGCCTGCGCGCGGGCGTCGTCCGCGAGGGACATGTCGTGCTCGTGCCCATCGAGATCGGTCATGATTTCGGCAATACCCTGGAAGTCCTCAGCGGCCTCACGCCCCAGGACGCCGTGGTCCTCGACCCACCCGATTCCCTCGCCGACGGCGAAGCCGCCCGCATCAAGGAACCCGCCCCCGCCAAGCCGAAGCCCTAGCGGGGTGACCGCGGTGGGTGGAAGGTTGGAGGCTTAAAACGCAGAGGCGCAGAGACCGCAGAGGAAACGCGAAAAGATGGACCACGGATGACACGGATAAGACGCATGAATAGAGAGTGACGCACCGCTTCGGAAATCCGTGCCCATCCGTGTCATCCGTGGTCAAAAATTCTTTCCTTCTTCCCTCTGCGGTCTCTGCGTCTCTGCGGTTTCTTACTTCACTACGTCACCCACGAGCAGAATCGCCCCGGGATAAATCGCCGTCCCGTCGAAGCGCTCCGGCTTGTCCATGACGTTCTTGTTCTTCGCCAGGATGGCCACCTTGTCCGGTTGATCGGGAGAAATCTCGATCTTCACCGTATGGATGGTATCGGGCAGGTCGGTGCCGATCATCAGCGTCGCCAGGCGGTGGTACGTGCAATAGGCATCGAAACGCGGGACAATCCTCGGCGGCTGATTGTCGAGGGTGACGATGGCCTGCCCGCAATCGGGTCCCACCAAGTCGTAGATCGCCGCGCGCGTCCCCTTGAATTTGAAGGTCAACGTCTCACCCGGCTTGGTCGCCTTGTGCAGCGTGGTCATGCGCTCCGCCCAGCGCTTGCCGAAAGCATCGGTGTGCGGGTCCAACAAGGTGAAGCCGGCGGAAAGTGTGACCGTGTCCTTGGTCAGCAGCACCAGCTTGGCGTTTTCGTAATTCGTGGCGATGAACGGCGCCGGCAAGACATGCGACGCCTGATTCTTGGAGGCCGCCTTGATCGGCTCGAGCGAGCGCACGATCGCTTGCAGATAAAGCTCGTGTCCGGTCTCCGGGTGCGGATGCACGCTATCCGGCGCGAAGACGAATTTGTCCCCCACCGCCGCCTTTTCCACATCGGTCTTCGGCAGCGGCCCTTTCCAGATGAGCTTGCCCTCCTTGGCCAGCTTCGCCACTTCCATCCCCATGTGAATCGACGGAATGCCATAGTGCTCCGCGATCTTTTCCATGGCGCTGGCCGAGCGTGGATACTTGCCTTCGAGCATCGGCCCGATGGCCGCTTCGGTGAGCGTGTAGACGAAGCAAATATCGCAATCCGGCAGCGCCCGCCACGTCTGCCGCACGATCCCTTCCATGCAGCGGAAGATCTGCTCCGGCGACGCGCCCCCATCATTCGTGGCGAACTCGACGAACATCACGTCGGGCTTCTTATCGAGCACATCTTGCTTCAAACGAAACACCCCCAGGTCCGACCCCGTGCCGCCGATCGCCGCATTGATCTCGCTAAACTTCGCGGCCGGGTAGGTCTTTTGGAAATACGCCAGCGTCTTCGGCCGCCACCCGGCCTGCGCGGTGATGCTCCCGCCGAAGTAAGCGATCTTGATCTCCGCCCCGGGCGTATTCGCCTTTTTGAGGAAGTTCGGCAACCCACCCCGCGCGTGGACTTCCTCCGCGGGAGCGAGTGGAAAGTCGGCGTCGGCCGCGCGGGCCGTGGGGATCAGCGCGAGGAGACCAAGGAGAACGGGAACGATACGGAAACGGGAGAACATCCGCGGACACTACGGTGTCGCGAAAGAAACCGGCAACCGATTTTGCCGCGGTAGCGCCGCCTATTTCGGCGTGAGCTGGCCTTCAGGTTGCTGGCTGGGGGGATTCGCGTCCGCCGGAATCCCGGAAAAATCTCCCTGGATCGTCACCGGCGCCTTCGTCTTGGCGTCCCAATAAATGGTCGTCAACTTGCCGGTGCTCTTCTCCTTCACCGTGTAGCGCTTGTTGATGTCGTCCTCCTTGACCATTTCGAACTGGCCCATGCTCACGCTCACCATCGTCGTCGCCACCGTGCGCGTCGGATTTTTCTGCGCATCCTCGGCGAATTGCTTGAGTTTCGGGCCGAAGATCACGCTGGCGCCCACCACGCCAAGAATGATGATGACGATCAGCGCACCGCAGCCGATGCCGAGCCACGCCAGCGCACCGAGACCTTTTTTCTGAGGAGGAACAGAAGGATTATCCATGGGTCGCAGGCTAGGCGGAAATGCGGAACCAGCGCAAGCGCCGAACTCTCTCCCAAGAACTTCCGTCGCGACTAGCGGCGTGGCGGCGCCTTGCCAATTTTTACCAGTGACAGGTCGGCAAACCAGGCGGTGCCAATCACCCCGTCGCTCCAGTAGCCCAACCGGGCGCCCACTTCGACCTCGGTTTGCGCTCCTGTCACGATGTCGATCGAAACCTTCGTCCACGACTTCGTCTTGTTCACCGCCACCGTGTGTTGCCAGGTGCCTTCCAGGTCCAGCGTCGCGCCACCTTTGCTATCGCGCTTCACCGCTTTCACATCCTTCGTCTTGATGTAGCCCTCGAGCCGGTAGCGGGTCTCCGGCTCCACAGTCACCTTCTGCTTGAAATGAGAGTCCTCATCCGCGGGGTTTTCGATGCGCACGGAGGGCTTGCCCCCGTGCTTTTCGTTTTCGTCGAGCGTCATGATCCCGCGTTTCTCATGCGGCTCGAAGGTCCAGCCTTCCGTCCCTTTTTCAAAGGAGCCGTTGACCAAAAGGTTTTTCGTATTCGGCGTCGCACCGCCGGGCTCCTGGGCCATCGCCACGGAACCGGCCAGCGTGAACCCGGCAAGCACCGCCAGGCAATCCATCCACGTTCTCAGGGGGGAGAAGTTCATCCTCAACAGGATAGGTTTTGGCCCCGATCAAGGACAAGCGAATTCCCGCCTAGCAAATCCCCCGGGATACGGTTAACTCAGAAACGTCAACATGTCCCCCATTCGCCACAACTGCGCTGGAGTCTCCCGCCGCGATTTTCTACAGATCGGTCTCGGCGGCACGCTGGGCCTCGGCCTTTGCGACCTCCTGCGCGCCCGCGCCAGCGCCGCCGCACCCGGTTCGCCGAAAGCCGCCAAGAACGTCAATTGCATCATGATCTGGATGGATGGCGGGCCGTCGCATTACGAGACGTTCGACCCGAAGCC
>NZ_JBDUCX010000080.1:0-25275 GCF_040003245.1 Chthoniobacter sp. | reverse complement strand
GGAGGCGTCACGGAGATTAGCCGGTTGGTGTCAGCCACCGGAACAGACACCGCAACGGCTCCGCCCCGGAGGGGGCGGCAGAGTTCCGCTGCCCCGCTGGGGCAAATGCTCAGGGCAAATCATTTCGGGTGGCTGACGCCAACCGGCTAATCTCCAGAGGCCCTCCGGGCCGATGGGGCCCTTGCTCTGCGGGCGATTCGTACTCTTTTCGGTTCCTCTCGATACGTCCCAAACTTTTGAACGCGGCTACGAATTCGGGTTACGATTTGAGAAGCCGTTTCCCGCTCGAGGGCGCGCTAAACCCCAAGCTCAATAAACCGGCCTCTGGCGCCTCGCGTTGAAAGCAGAAGACAAAGCAGAGCGCATGCGGGAGGGAAAAATCAAAACGCCGAACCCGATTTGGCGCTTTTAAGACGCCCACGTATGCCTTTCTGTGATCAAGAATGTGATGCCGGGAAGCCACAGATAAATTGCATCAGTACCGCCGCCACCGTTGGGCGACAGTTGCCATCCGAAACGGAGGCGAACGACAAATGGGCCAAGAGCCGACGCCCGACTGGAGTAGCACGGAAGCGGATAACGGCCATCTTCCCGGACCGTCCTATCCGTATCCGTCCAAACAGGCGGTGGTGAATTCACCTCGTGGCCTGTGACCTCCTTCCAGGTAGGCTGCCACAAATTTAACTCAGCCAGTCGGCGGTGACGAATCGCAGCGCAGCCCCAGATGAATGTCAGAGCCCATATGGCACTGTAGCAAAGCATCCCGCGCAAAATGAAGATACGAAGGCGGCGCTTCATTTACAAATTGCAGCTTGCGGCGCACCGTATGGCAAGGGCGTAAAGAATGGAGATGATAAGCCTGGAGATTGGACCAGGCATTTCCCCTCTCCCTCTTCCCTTCATGCCCTTCGTGCTCTTCGTGCTCTTCGTGCTCTTCATGGTATCCGGTCCGTCTCCTCCACGGAAGTTAGGGCGCCGGGCACCGGGAGTCGGGCGCGACCGCAAGCTCAACTGTCCCCAAGTGATTGGCAATTCGTGCCTCCGCCGCCCCATCAATGAATGCTTGCATGAAAAGCACATCGCCGGGAAGGTTCGCTCCGTTTTGCCGCATCTGACTTTCATCGACATCATCTCCTCGGGAGTTTCGCCGCTTTCTTCGCGGCTCACTCCACCCTAGCGGCGCGCCTTCGAGCGCAGCCGACGCGCGCTGGCGTGCGCGCTGACTGAAGCTCACTCCCCTTCCCCCTCCAGCACTTCGCTGTTTTAGCGATTCACGCTGCTTTCTCCGGCGCACGGGCCGCGAGACGCTTTCCCTCATTCCGTTGCTCATCCCAATTCATGTTCACCCATAATCTGGTCAAAGAGTGGTTTTCCAATGTTCGCGGCGATCTGCTTGCGGGCATCGTCGTGGCCCTGGCGCTCATCCCCGAGGCCATTGCGTTTTCCATCATCGCAGGGGTGGACCCCAAGGTCGGTCTTTACGCCTCGTTTTGCATCGCCGCGTTAACGGCCATCTTCGGAGGACGCCCCGGAATGATTTCCGCCGCAACCGCCGCCACGGCACTGCTCATGGTCACCCTCGTCAAGGAACACGGGTTGCAATATCTGCTGGCCGCCACGGTGGTGACGGGCGTGCTCCAGGTGATCGCGGGGGCGTTGCGCATCGGGAGCATCATGCGTTTCGTCTCCCGTTCCGTGATGACCGGCTTCGTGAACGCGCTGGCGATCCTCATTTTCATGGCCCAATTGCCTGAATTCAAGGGCGCGGGCGTGACGGTTTATGCGATGGTCGCCGCCGGCCTCGCGATCATCTACCTCTTGCCGCGGGTCACCAAGGCGGTGCCATCGCCGCTCGTCGCCATCGTCGTGCTGACCGCCGTGTCGATGATCTGGAAGCTGAACGTGCGCACCGTGGGCGATCTCGGCGAACTGCCCTCTACACTTCCCATTTTCCTGTGGCCGCAAGTGCCGCTGACCTTCGCTACGCTCTGGATCGTCCTGCCCTACTCGCTGGCCATCGCCGCCGTCGGCCTGCTGGAATCGTTGATGACCGCGCAGATCGTGGACGAGATGACGGATACGCCCAGCGACAAGAACCGCGAATGCACCGGTCAAGGCATCGCCAATTTCGTGTCGGGGCTCTTTGGCGGCATGGCCGGCTGCGCCATGATTGGGCAATCGGTCATCAACGTAAAATCCGGGGGCCGCGGCCGACTGTCCACGTTCACGGCGGGCATCTTCCTCCTCGTCCTGCTCGTCGTGCTGAATCCCTGGGTGAAGCAGGTTCCCATGCCCGCGCTCGTGGCCGTGATGATCATGGTTTCCATCGGCACATTTTCGTGGGCTTCGTTCAAGAATATGCGGATCCATCCCAAGAGCACCAGCCTCGTGATGATCGCCACGGTCGTGACCGTTGTCTGGACGCACAATCTCGCGCTGGGAGTCGGCGTCGGCGTCCTGCTCAGCGCACTTTCCTTTGCCCGCAAAGTCGCGCAGGTCATCCGCGTCCACGGCGACTACGACGCCGCCACGGAAACCCGCACCTACACCGTCCGGGGCCAGGTCTTCTTCGCGTCGTCGCCGGAGTTTTTCGCTGCTTTCGACTTCAAGGATGCGGTGGCACGAGTCCGCATTGACGTCAGTCACGCCCATTTCTGGGATCTCACCTCGGTCGGAGCCCTCGACAAGGTAGTGCTGAAATTTCGCCGCGAAGGCACGGCGGTCGAAATCATCGGCCTCAACGAAGCGAGCGCGACCATTGTGGACCGCCTCGCCATTCACGATAAACCCGACGCCCTGGACCGAATGCTTGAACACTGACGCCATGAAAGCCATGCCTGCCATCCTCGCCTGCACCGACGGCTCGATCTACGCCCCGAGCATCTACCAACTCACGGCCTGGGCCGCCCAACGCCTTGCCGCCAGCGTCGAAGTGCTCCACGTCCTGGACCATCACCGGGAGCGCGCGGCGAGCATCGATTTTAGCGGCTCCATCGGCATCGATGCCAGCCTGCACCTCACTGAAGAGCTGACGAAGTTTGAGGAGGAGCAGGGCCGCATCGCGAGGCTGAAAGGAAAAGCCATCCTCGAAGACGCGCGCCAGCAACTCGCCGCCACCGGCATCGCCAACGTCACGACGACGCAGCGCCACGGCACCCTGGTGGACACCCTCGATGAACTCGAGCCCCGCTGCGATCTCGTGGTGATCGGCAAACGCGGCGAGCACGCGGACTTCGCCAAAGGCCACCTCGGCGGCAACCTTCAGCGTGTCATTCGCGCCGCGGTGCGCCCGGTGCTCGTGGCCGCCCGTGCCTTTCGACCCATCGAGCGCTTCCTCATCGCCTCCGACGGCGGCCCCAGCGCCACGAAAGCCATCGACTTCGCGCTCGCCAGCCCTTTGCTCAAAGGCGCCGCCTGCCACATTCTTCGCGCCGGGCACGTGGACGACCGGGCCAAGTGGTATCTCGAAGAAGCAGCGGGGAAATTGCGCGCGGGTGGTTCGGAAGTCACCAGTCACGCCGTCTCCGGCGAGCCAGTCACGGTGATCGCGGAGACGGTGAAACGCGAAGACATCCAGCTCCTCGTGATGGGAGCTTACGGTCATTCGCCCATTCGCACGCTGATCCTCGGCAGCACCACCACGACGATGGTCCGCACCTGCCTTGTGCCTGTCCTGATGTTTCGGTAGGATATCCACGCTTGGCTTCACTCCATCGGGACGAGAAGAGGGCGGCGCGCCTCCGCCACGCTGCCAAGAGAAAGCATTGACACTCTCTCTGGCTTCCCGTGGCATCCGCGCATGAAATTCGAACCCCTCGATTTCTCCAAAATCCGCACCTACCCCGTCTCGGAGCGCGACAACAAGGTGAACGCCGCCGCCTTCGCCACGCCGCACGTGGCGGGCGGGTCGTTGCGCGGATTTCTCGATGGGCTGCCGGATTTTCTCGCGGTGCAGGATCTGAAGAAGATCGTGACCGCCGTCGCCACCGCCGTGCGCGAGCAGCGCCCGGTGGTGCTGATGATGGGGGCGCACTCGATCAAGGTCGGCCTCAATCCCATCTTTGTGGACGCCATGCGCCGGGGCATTCTCAACGCCATCGCCTTCAACGGCGCCGGAGCCATTCACGACTTCGAGCTCTGCTACCAGGGCGAGACGAGCGAGGACGTGCAACGCGGGCTCGATGACGGCTCCTTCGGCATGGTCGAGGAGACGGGCCGGCGCATGAATGCCGCGCTCGCCGACGGCGTCGCCCGCGGCCTCGGCGCCGGTCGCGCCCTCGGCGAAGCCGCCCGCGTCGCTCATTATCCCAATCTCTCCCTCTCCCTCCTCGCCACCGCCGCCGAGCTCGAGATCCCCGTGACCGTCCACATCGCCATCGGCACGGACATCATTCATCAGCACCCCACGACCAGCGGCGCGGTGCTCGGCGAGGCCAGCTATCGCGACTTCCAGACCTTCGCTGCGGTCTGCGCGCAACTCGAGGGCGGCGTGGTGCTCAATGTCGGCAGTGCGGTGATCATGCCCGAGGTTTTCCTCAAGGCGTTGACCATCGCGCGTAATCTCGGCCACAAGGTCGAGCGCTTCACCACCGCCACCTTTGACATGACCCGCCATTACCGCCCCACGGAAAACGTCCAGCGCCGCCCCACCAAGCTCGGCGGCCAGGGCTTCTACCTCGTCGGCCATCACGAAATCATGATTCCCCTCCTCTTCGCCGCCATCACCGAGGAACTCGCCCGATGAATCGCGACCGCGTCTCCGCTCTCATTGGCGCCTTCGCGGGCAAGCGCCTGCTCGTCATCGGCGATCTCATGCTCGACGAATACCTGTGGGGCAAAGTCTCCCGCATTTCTCCCGAGGCGCCCGTGCCGGTCGTGGAGGTGGTGACCGAGGAATGGTTCCCCGGCGGCGCGGCCAATGTGGCACGCAACCTCGCCCCCTTTTCCCAGCACGTGCACGTCCTCGGGGTCACCGGCCAATGCGGCTACGCCGAACGGCTCAAGGGCTTGCTGACCAGCGAAGGCATCAACATCGACGCCGTGCAATCGCATGACTGCTACCAGACGATCGTCAAGACGCGCGTCATCGCGCGGCAGCAACACGTGGTGCGCATCGACCGCGAGAAAAAGCTCCGTGTGCAGCCGGAGCACGCCGCCGCCGCGCTCGCGCAGATCGAGGCCCTGCTCCCGGAGATCGACGCGATCATCGTCGAGGATTATGGCAAAGGTCTGCTCGCGCAGCCCTTCGCCGAGGCCATCTGCGACCTCGCCAATCGCGCGGGCAAGATTCTCGCTGTCGATCCCAACCCGCACAATCCTCTCGCCTGGCGGCACGTCTCCGTCATCAAGCCCAACCGCGTGGAAGCGTTTGCCAGCGCCGGGCTGCCCGCCACGGAACCCGTCGACCCGCCCACCGAGGACGCCCCGCTCCTCGAGGCCGGCCGCGTGCTTTCCGAGAAATGGGACGCCGACAACCTGCTCATCACCCTCGGCGAGCAAGGCGTGCTGCTCTTCCGCCACGACGCCCCACCGTATCACGCCCCCACGCGTGCCCGGGAAGTCTTCGACGTCAGCGGCGCCGGCGACACCGTCATCGCGCTCTACACGCTGGCCCTCAGCGCCGGCGCCACGCCCCCCGAGGCCGCCGAGATCGCCAATCACGCCAGCGGCATCGTCGTCGGCAAACTCGGCACCGCGACGGTGACCCCTGCGGAACTTCTCGCCAGCTTCGCGAACTAAAATTTCGTAATTACCGTATTATTCATAGGGCTCCATTGGCTCCATTGCCGATTCCTGCCTATTTACGGCATTTTTTGCCATTTTTTATTCGGGCTAATCCGACCGTCAATCCACGAACACAAACTCGTTCGTCTCCAGCAGCACCTGCGCGTATTGCTCCCATGGCGTGAGATCCTTCGGCTGGGTTGGCGGCGGCCCGGCGAATTGCGTCTTCGCATCCCACTCCGCACTGCCCTTGATCAGCGGGTGCCAGACGAAGCCGTCGGAGTCCAGGTTCCCGCGCAGGTCGACGAGGAAGTCGATGGTGTCGCCCTTCTTCACTTCGACCTTGTCCAGTTTCACCTCGACCGTCGCCGCCGGCAGCACGTCGCTCTTGAACAGTTCACCCAACCGGCTCGACACCACGCGCGCCACGATGCCATCGCCATGATCGCTCGGCCGTTGCACCGGCCCGGTGATCGACACCACGCCATCGTCCGGCGCCGTCCAGCGGCGGATCGTGTTGTGGGCATGGTCGCTCCCGGCATGCCCGCCGTCGGCATTGATCGTCACATAGCCCAGCGTCGCGTCCGGCACCTTCGCGCTCCCTTGCCATGCTTTACCGCTGAAGAACGGCAGCTTGTGGAAGTCCACGCGATGCGCGGCTTCGTCGTAAGCACCCCAGCCATATTGCCACGCCGATTTTCCTTCCTCGCGCGGGTGCGGATTGGTGATCGCATTCATCACGAAGCGCAGTCCCGCATCGACCTCCGACGACGCCGCCTTGCGCGCATACACACATTCGTAAAGCTCGTGCACCTGGGCCTCGTAGGCCTGCGGCTGTTGGAATTCCGGCTTCGCCACCAAGGCCTGCGCCTGCTGGATGACGAATGGATTATTCATCATGAACAGCGCCTGCTGCGGCACCGTCGTGACATGCCGCTGCGGGCTCGTCTGGTCGGGCGTGGCGAAATCGAAGGTATGAAATACCCCGGGCAGATTCTGGCGATCGATGAGCCCGTAGACCGCGCGGCGTTTCGCATACGGCGCCGCGGTGATTTCCACCGGCCGCCCACCCATCGTGGAATCAAGCTGGCCTGCGACCGCGAGCAGCGAATCGCGCATCGCCTCGAAGTCGAGACGGCGGCGGTTCATGTGCCAGACGAGGCGGTTCTCCGGGTCGGCCTGCGCCGCATCCGTCCGCAGATCGCTGGACTGCTGGTACGCACTCGAAAGCATGATCGCCCGGTGCAGCTTCTTCACCGACCACCCTTCGCTCATGAAGCGGGTGGCGAGATAGTCGAGCAGTTCCGGATGCGTGGGCGGCTCGCCCTTCGTGCCGAAATCTCCCGGCGTGCGCACGAGCCCCGCGCCGAAGTGCAAATTCCAAACGCGATTCACAAACACCCGCGCCGTGAGCGGATTGTCCTTGCTGGCAATCGCCTTCCCCAGTTCCAGGCGGCCACTGCCATCCTTGAACGGCTGCGGGTCGCCACCGCTCAGCACCTGGAGGAATCGCCGCGGCACCACATCGCCGGGGCGCCCCGGGTTGCCGCGGATGAAGACATGCGGGGTCATTGGGACCGGCGCATCCACCATGCCTTGCGGACGCGGCGGCGCCAGTGGGCCGCCGTTCAGCTCATCGATCTTGTTGCGGAGCTTTACCGAATCCTGTTTCCCCTGCTTATCCAGCAGCTTCTCCTGAACCTCCGGAGGGATGATGGCCGGCACGCCGAGCGTCGCGAACGTCCGCATAGCAAATATCTGCCGCTGCGTATCGATGAACTTGCCGAGCTGCCCTTCCAAGTCTCCGAGTTGCTTCCGGTACTCGACTTCGTTCGCCGGATCGGCATTCGATGGCAGGATCGGCAGATCCTTCCACGACGGCTCCACCGACGATGCGAATACGCCATACAACGCGTAGTAGTCCTTCTGCAAAATCGGATCGAATTTGTGGTCGTGGCAACGCGCGCAGGCCACGGTCAGCCCCATGAATCCGCGGCAAACGACATCGATGCGATCATCGATGATATCGGGCTGGCTGTTGAGAAACCGCCGGCCCAGCGTGAGGAACCCGAGCGCCGCCATCGGGCGCGGATCCGCCGGCGTGGACACGCGGTCCCCGGCGAGTTGCTGAATCACGAATTGATCGTAAGGCAGGTCTTCATTGAAAGCGCGGATCACCCAATCGCGATACGTGTAGCTGAACGAATAGCGGCGCTCTTCCCCACCGGCGAGGTAGCCCTTCGTGTCCGCATAGCGCGCGACGTCCAGCCAGTAGCGGCCCCAGCGTTCGCCGTAGTGCGGCGAGGCGAGCAGGCGGTCCACCACCTTGGCGAAAGCATCCGGCGCATTGTCCTTCTCAAAAGCGTCCATTTCCGCCGTGGTCGGCGGCAATCCCGTGAGATCGAAAGTCGCCCGGCGCAGCAATGTGCGCTTGGCCGCGCGCGGCGAGGGCGCGATATTCTTCTCCTCCAGCTTGGCGAGGATGAATTGATCGACGGGCGACTGGCCCCAGTGCTGCGCATCCTTCACCGGCGGTGGCGCGGGATTCTTGATCGGTTGCAGCGACCAGTGCGTCTTCGCCACTTCCATCGAAGCCGACGGCTTCGCCGGGCCGTCATTCTCCGGCCAGGGCATACCCATCTTCACCCATTGCTCCAGCGCGGCGATCTGCGCATCGGGCAACTTGTCCGCCTTCTCGGGCATCTTCGAGTCGCCGATGTGCTTGATCGATTTGATCAGCTCGCTGTCGCCCGGCTTGCCCGGCACTACGATCGGCCCATCGTCGGTGCCCTTCAAGATGGCCGCCCGCGAATCCATGCGCAGGGCGCCCTTCTGCTTGTCCGGCCCGTGGCATTTGTAGCATTGCTCGACCAGCACCGGGCGCACCTGCTTCTCAAAGAATTCAGTTTCCTGCGGGGTGATCGCCACCGCACCGGGGACAACGGCGCAAACGAGGGCAAAAGTGGCTAAAGAGGCAAGACGGGTCATCACGGCCAAAGTAACCCATCTACAGAGAAGTCGTTAGCGGTTTTTCTCTGCTTTGAGGGGGGCGCACCGTCACCTGCGGCACCACTGTTGCCACAGGGTGCGATAAACGGCTTCGATGCTGCGGGCAAAGCGCGGGGCGTCCATGAGCACCGAGGTCTCCATTCGTCCCCGCAGCGTGGCCCGCAACTCCGCCAGCCGGGGAAGATCCCCGCCCAGTTGCGTGGCGATCGCGACGTAGTCGTCCTCCGACTGCGCGATCAGCTCCGGCAGCCCGAGGTTGGAGAGCTGGCTCAAGCCGGCACGTGAGATGGCGCGTTCGCCCGCCAGGCTCACCACCGGCACGCCCATCCACAACGCATCCAGACTCGTCGTGTGGCCATTGTAGGGAAATGGATCGAGCACGATATCCAGCCGATGATAGAGTTCCAGATAAGCCCTGTGCAGACGGCGTTCCGCGAATTCCACCCGGTGTACCTCGATTCCTTCTCGTTCAAGAAACTCCAGTATCCGCTGGCGATGGCTTCCCACGCCACTCAGCAGAACTAGATGCGACTGCGGCACTCTCGCGAGCACCCCTGCCCATAACCTCAAGACAGCTTCGTTCACCTTGCAAAAGTTATTCAGGCTTCCAAAGGTAATAAATCCGTTTTCCCTCGCCGGCAGAGCGTTGACCTCCACGTCAGCTCCACAAGGGCTGTAGCACCAAAAACTATCGATGAGCATCATCTGCTCGCCGCTGACCTCAGAATCGCCTGCCTCCAAATACCGGTCGCTAATTCGGTATCCGATTGCGTCCACCCCCGCGCCGTCCGGATAACCGGCGAAGCTCACCTGCACGGGGGCGGGCTGTCGGGCAAACATCGGCAGCCGGTTCCCCTCCGTGTGCTGGGAGAGATCCACGAGAATGTCCACGCCATCCCGCCGAATCATTTCCGCGAGCACTTCATCGGACACACCCACCGTGCCGCGCCACTGATCGGCGTGCCGACGAAACTCCTCGGTAAACTTGTCCGCATGAGCGACGCCGGAGTAACAAAGGATCTCGAAAGACTGATGGTCGTGGCACTGCAGCAGGGGCAATATATTCCGGCCCACCACATGATCCCGAAATGCCGCCGAAACGTAGCCGATGCGCAGCCGGCGCCCCGGGTCGCGATCGTTGGTGTGCGACAAAATAAGTCCCTGCAGAGGCTCGCTGACCAATCGGTTCCAGCACTGTTGTGCCTCCGCGATCATTCGACCACCGTCGTTTGGAAGGAAATAGAGCGTTAGAATCAAGCTGTCGTGCCAATCGACCTGGCCAGGCTTCAACTGTAGCGCGCGGTGATACGAAGCAACAGCTTCACACAGCTCACCTTGATCCTTGAGCGCATTGCCCAGATTATGGTGCGCATCCGCATAGCCGGGTTGAAGATGAAGGGCACGACGATAGGCGGAAATGGCTTCGTCGAGTTGACCCTGCTCCCGCAGGGCATTTCCCAGATTGTTGTGAACTCCGGGTTGATCGGGCTGGAGCTGCAGCGCCCGACGAAAGGCGAACGAGGCTTCGTCCATGCGACCCTGCAACGCCAGGGCAATACCCAAATTATTGTGGGTTTTGGAGTCGTTCGGCTGGAATTGGAGAGAGCGGTGAAAACTGGCAATCGCTTCGTCCAGCCGGCCGGTCGCACGATACGCTTCTCCGAGATTGCAATGGGAAACGGGATTGTTCGGATCGAGAGCGATCGCCCCACGAATCCATTCCACAGCGAGGTCGTGGCGACCGGCTTGATGAGCGATGACACCAAGGAAGTGCAGTGCATCGGCGTGGTGGGGCTGCACCGCGAGGATTTGGCGGTAGAGCGTTTCGGCTTCGGCCAACCGGCCCGCCTGATGGTGCTGGAGCGCGAGTTCGAAGGCTTGCTGGACCGTAACGGTGGGCATGAGAGGAATGGCGAGCTCGAACAACATACCGCCCCGGGCCGAAACGCAATCTCCCGCTGGCTCAGCTCCCTTGCGCCACACACCAACGCTGCCAGATCGCGCGATAGGCCGCTTCGATCCGGCGCGCGAAGCGTGGGGCATCCATCAGCACCGAGGCCTCCATCCGTCCCCGCAGCGTGGCCCGCAACTCCGCCAGCCGGGGAAGATCCCCGGCCAGTTGCGTGGCGATCGCGACGTAGTCGTCCTCCGACTGCGCGATCAGCTCCGGCAGCCCGAGGTTGGAGAGCTGGCTCAAGCCGGCACGTGAGATGGCGCGTTCGCCCGCCAGGCTCACCACCGGCACGCCTATCCACAACGCATCCAGACTCGTCGTATGCCCATTGTAGGGAAACGGATCGAGCACGATATCCACCCGATGATAGAACTCCAGATACTCGCGGCGGGGACGCGGCTCCACAAACGCGATGCGGTGCGCCGCGATCCCTTCCCGCGCCAGAACGTCCAGCGTCCGCTGCCGATGGCTGCCCGCATAAGTCAGCAACAGCAGCCGCGAGTCTTTCACCTTCTCCAGCACCCGCGCCCAGAGCTTCAACACCGGCTCGTTGATTTTGCAGAAGTCATTGAGACTCCCAAACGTGACCGTTCCCGTCTCTTGAGCGGGAAGCTTATTGACCATCAACTCCACGCCGCACGGGTCGTAACACCAAAAGCTGTCGATGAAGGAGAGGTGGTCACTTTCCCCCGCATCCTTGTTTCCATCGAGATAACGATCGCTGATCCGATGTTCAATGGCCCCCAATCCCGTACTGGCCGGATAACCCGCAAAGCTCACCTGTACCGGCGCCGGCCGGCGGGCAAACACCGGCAAGCGGTTGCCCGCGGCATGCAGTGTGAGGTCGACCAGAATGTCGACGCCATCCTGCCGAATCCGATCGGCGAGTGCTTCATCGCTCAGGTCCGCCGCATCGCACCACTGGGCCGCGCATCGGCGAAATTCCTCGGTCAGGTCATCCGGCTTTCTCACTCCCGAATAGCAAATGATTTCCTGCTGAGCCCGATCGTGTTCGCGGAAGAGCGGGAGCAGGTTTCTGCCCAGCACATGATCACGAAAATCGGGTGAGACATATCCCACCCGCAGACGGCGTTCCGGATTCGGATCGTTGCGGTGCGGCAGCGCCAGCCGCTGCCACGGGACGCCGAACCGCTCATTCCAACGGCGGCGCTCCGCGGCGATGGCCGCTTCGTCCAGCGCCGGGCAAACCTGGAGCAGGAGAATCAAATCGCTGTGAATGACCGGATCATCCGGCGCGAGCTCGTGCACGCGCCGCACGGCCTCCGCGGCTTCCTCCCCGCGTCCCTGGTCCCGCCAAACCTCCGCCAGCCGATAGGATGCTTCCGCGTAATTCGGCGCCAGTGCGAGCGCGTGCGCATACGCGGCTGCCGCATCGTCCAGGCGGCGTTGCCGGTGCAGCGCGTTGCCTAGACTAAAATATCCCTGCGGGACATCCGGCCTGAGTTCCATTGCCCGGCGGTAACTGGCGATCGCTTCCTCCAGTTGGCCGTTCATCACCAACACCTGCCCCAATTCGTAACAGGCCTCAAAGTAATCGGGCCGGCCTCGGCGCGCATGGCGTAAAGCAGCGATAGCCTCGTCCAGTTGACCCTGGCGGCCCAGCGCCACACCCAGGCTGAGGTACGTCTCCAGCCGATCCGGACAGAACTGGATCGCCCGGCGGTAGGCCGCGATGGCTTCCTGAAATTGCCCCGCGGCGTTCAGGGCATTGCCGAGATTGTGATAGGTCGCGCCGGACTTCGGCTTGCGTTGCAGCGCTCGGCGATACGCCGCGATCGCTTCGTCGAATTGCCCCTGCTCCGCCAGCACGATGCCGAGATTATTGTCCGCATCCGCGTGCCCGGGATCGAGCCGCAACGCCGCGCGATACGACGCAATCGCTTCTTCGCACTGACCCAACTGCCTCAGCACATTGCCCAGGTTGTTCCAGGCCAGCGCATGGTCTGGTTTGATTTCCAGCGCACGGCGATACGCCGCCCGGGCCTCCTCCAGCCGGCCCAATTCCGCCAGCGCCGCGCCCCAGTTGTAGTGTGCGTCCGCGAAATCCGGCCGAATTTCAATCGCCCGGCGACTCTGCACCATGGCCTCTTCCGCCCGGCCAGTGGCCAGGCAAACCGTCGCGAGATTGGAATGCGCCACAGCATTGGACGGATCGCGAACGATGGCCTGCCGAATCATCTCCACAGCGAAGTCGTGACGCCCGCCCTGGTGCGCAGCCACCCCAAGGAAATGCAGCGCCTCCGCGTGACCCGGCTGCACGGCCAGAACCTGCCGGTAAAGCACCTCCGCCTCCGCCAACCGGCCAGCCTGATGGTGCTGGAGCGCGAGTTCGAAGGCTTGCTGGACCGTGACGGCGGGCATGGGAGGAAGGGCGATCTCGAACATCATACCGCCCCACGCCGAAACGCAATCTCCCGCTGGCTCAGCCTTCTTGCGTCGCACACCACCGCTGCCAGACATCGCGCAGCAGCGCCGCAAAGTGAGCCGCGTACCGTTTCCCATCACACAACGGCGAAGCGGCGACACGCTGACGCGAACCGCTTCGCCACGCGGCCAACTCGGGCAGATCCGAAGCCAGCTTCACGGCGATCTCCACATAGTGGTCGAGATCGCAGGCCACGGTTTCCGGCACCCCCGCTGCCGTCAGGTGGGCGATTCCGTGACGGCTCGCAAAAATCTCTCCGGGACAGGTAACCACGGGCACTCCCATCCAGATGGATTCACACGTGGTGAGGCCGCCGTTGTAGGGAAAGGTATCCAGCGCGATGTCCACCTCCCGGTAGGACGCAAGAACGTCGTGCGGTGGCGACCAGCCACGCATCTCGACACGGTCCGCCGCGATTCCGTCGGCGGCAAAGAGCTCCCGATAGCGCACACACGTCTCCGGATCATCGAAGCCGCGGTTTTTCAAAATCATCCTCGCCCTCGGTATCGACTCCAGTATCCGAGCCCAGATGCGCACCATCTGCGGCGTCGTCTTGGGCGGAATGTTGAAGCTGGCGAAGGTGACATGCCCATTGGCGAGGGCAGGGAGCGGCCCGACCAGCGGCGCGTTCACGGGTGGATCGTAACAAATGTAATCGTCCGGCATCCGCAGAACCTTTTCGCAGTAATAAGGCTCGGCGGCGGGAGGGATTTGCCGGGGGTCCGCCAGGATATAGTCGATGGCCTCCAGACCGGTTGTGCCTACGTAATCGAGCCAGGTAATCTGGATGGGAGCAGGTCTGCGGGCAAACACCTGGAGCCGGTTCTCCGCCGTGTGGCCCGCCAGGTCGAAAAGGATGTCCACACGGTCTTCCCGGATTTGACCGGCAAGTTGCTCGTCGGACATGCCACTGACGTTACGCCAGACTCTCATCGCCGCCTGGATGCGAGCGGTCATGTGATCCGCAGCCGGCGTGTCTGAATAGCCGATGACACGAAACTGGGTTCGGTCGAGGTTCTCCAGGAGCCGGATCAGGAAGGATCCGACGGGATGACTTCCGAAATGCGGCGAGATAAATCCCAGTCGTATTTGGCGGCTGGGTTCCGGCCCGTTTTGATGAGGGCGCCACGCGGCAGCAAGCGGAGCCGCATGGCGACAGTGGTATTCGGTGTGGGCCTCGAGGAGCCCGGGCAACGTGGTCTGCGGACAATAGTGGAGAACGGCGAGGAAGGTACTGTGGATACGGAAGGAATCCGGCTGCAAGCGCAGCGCGTGCCGGTAGCAGGCAACGGCCTCGTCAAGCCGACCCTGGCCGGCCAGTGCGGTGCCTAAATTTCTGTGAGTGTCCGGGTAGCCGGGCTGGAGTTCGAGAGCGCGGCGAAATGCGGCCACCGCCTGGCCAAGTCGACCTTCCTTCCGCAGCACCAGGCCCAGATTGTTGTGGGCCCGCAGATCGGCCGGGTTGAATTGAATTGCCTGGCGATAGGCAGCGATGGCGTCGTCTGGCCGACCCTGGCCAGCCAGCGCAGTGCCCAAATTGTTGTGGGCATCCGGGTAATCGGGCTTGAGTTGGAGAGCGCGGCGAAACGCGGCGATGGCGTCGTCCGCCTTGCCCTGCGCGGCCAGTGCCGCGCCGAAGTTGCACTGAGCGCCGGGATTATTCGGGTTGAGAGCAATGGCTTGGCGTATCAGATCCACTGCGAGGTCGGGGCGGCCGGCCTGGTGGGCGATGACACCGAGGAAGTGCAGGGCATCGGCGTGGTTGGGCTGCACCGTGAGAACCTGCCGGTAGAGCGCCTCGGCGTCCGCCAATCGGCCAGCCTGATGGTGCTGGAACGCGAGTTCAAAGGCTTGCTGGACCGTGACGGCGGGCATGGGAGGGATGGCGAACTCGAACAACACACCGGCGCGCGGCGAAACGCAACTTCATCGGGACACGAGGTAGTGCCGTGATCGGAGCGTCGGCTTCTGCACAGAGGGAAGGCGAGGCGGACCGAGGCGGGGGAGCGACATTTCGGCTAACGAATCCGTCCCAATCGGCGTCTTACTCACCGTCAGCCTGCCTGATCGCCCCCCAATTTTTCTTCCGTGAAATCCCGCATTTCCTCACCCCACATCTCTTGCCGCGCATGAATGCGGGTGATAGCGTCGCCGCCGTCTCCATGGCCGCCCCCAAGAACTCGCTCATTCAGGAATGCACTACCTGCGGCGCACTGCTCGATGTCTCAGGGGAGGAGCCGTTTGCGCTCATGCACTGCCCCAACTGCGGGGCGGCCACGCGCGTCCGGCGAAAATTCGACCACTTTGAAATCCAGGAGGAACTGGGCGCCGGCGGCATGGGCACGGTCTACCGCGCGCTGGACTTGAATCTCAACCGCCCGGTCGCCCTGAAACTCCTCCAGCGCGAGCACGGTGGAAACCCGGAATTCGTCGCGCAATTCCAGAAAGAGGCGTCGATCACCGCCTCGATCAATCACCCCCACGTGGTCAAGGTCTACAGCACCGGTCAGGACCACGGGTTGCTCTACATCGCCATGGAACTGGTGGACAAGGGCTCGCTGGAGAGCCTGATGGCGGAGGATGAGCGATTGCCGGAAGTGCAGATTCTTTCGGTCGGCATCCAGACGGCGCAGGGGCTGCAAGCGGCGCTGGATAAAGGACTGATCCATCGCGATATCAAGCCGGGCAACATTCTCTTCGCCGATGCGAACACGCCGAAGATCGTGGATTTCGGGCTCGCCGTGCTGCAAGAGCACGCGGGCCACGTGGCGGGCGAAGTGTGGGCGACGCCTTATTACGTGGCCCCGGAAACGGTGCAGGGGAAGCCGGAGGATTTTCGCAGCGATATGTACTCGCTGGGCGCCACGCTTTTCCATGCGCTCGCCGGCAAGCCGCCGCACGAGGTGGAAACGAATTCGATGAGCGCGCTGGCCGAGGCGAAGAAAGCGCCGGTCAATCTCGCCGCCGTGGCGCCGACCGTCTCGAGCGCGACGGCCTACGCGCTGAACAAAGTGCTCAATCACGATCCCGCGAAAAGGCAGCAGAGCTATGCGGAGTTCATCGAGCACCTGGAATTCGCGCGGGCAGGGTTGCTCGGCATCCTGCCGAAAGACGAAAAAGCCGAGGCCGCGAAGTCGGGACCGCCGCGCAGCTACCGCTGGCTGACTTTTGCCACCGCGGTGGTGACGGTCGCGGCAGGGGTGAGCGCCTTCCAGTTTCGCGGTCATCTGCGGGCGCATTTCCATCCGGTCGAGGAACAGGCGGAAACGACAACGGCCCAAAAGGAAACGCCCTCGATGACCTACGACCAGGCGCGTCAACTTCTCGCCGCGGGCGACCTGGCGAAAGCGACCGAGGCATTCGCCGAGCTCGAGGCCCGGCCCGACACGCAGCAGCCGCAGAAGAACTGGATCACGCTGCACGCCGCCTTGGTGGAATTCCTGGCGGGGCGCCCGGACCAGGCCAATGCCCGGCTCAAGCAAATCGAAGACCGGGGCAAGTTTTCGCCCGACCCCGCGGAGGTGGACCTGGCGACGTTCTTCCTCGATGTGGCCGCGCGCGCCGGCGGCACGAAGGCGATCACGGCGGAAGCGGCCAAGGCGCTCGATCGACGGAACTACGAAGCACTCACCTTGCTGCTCTACGGGCTGAAAGACTGGTCGCTCGGCGAGTACGATGAGGCATCGGCGCTCTTCCGCCAGTATGCGCAGGTCACGCCGGATTCCCGTTTCACCTGGGTGGGCGACTACAAGCCGCTGGTCTCGCCCTACGTCGCCGAGGTGAATGTGTTTCACCCCGCCATGGACGCGGCGAAGGCCGCGGATTCGCTCGAGACGCGCAAGCAGGCGCTGAAAACGGTGCGGGACGCCCGGGCGCAGATCAAGCTGGCGACCGGCTTCGCGGCGCCGCTCGACCAAAGTGCGCAGGATCTCCAGCAGAAGATCACAGCCGAGGAGGAGGAAACCGCGCGGCGCATGGCGGAGATGGAAGCGGCCGATACCAAGGCGCTCACCGAGGCGAAGAGCAAGATCGGGCCGCTCTGGCAGCAATTCCGCCCGGCGGACGCTTATGCGGTCATCAACGCCGTGCAGGTTTCCGGCGACAAGGCGAAACAGGAACGCGAGGCCTTACTCAAGAAATTTACCTGGCTGGCGCGCTTCAAGGCCACGCTGATCCAGGATGTCAATGTCGTCGGTTACGCGCCCGCGGTGCTCAAGAAATCCGGCACGCCAATGACGGGTCCGATCCGCCGGGCGAATGACACGCAAATCGAGACGGCCACGCCCTTCGGCACGATCTCCGCGCAATGGACGGATCTCGCGCCGGACTCGATCATCGCCATGGCCAAGTCATTTCTCCGACCGGACGCCGCGCCGGACCAGCTCGGCGAACGCCAGTGGATGATCGGCGTATATGCCTACATGATGGGCAAGCCGAAAGACGGCCACGATCTGCTCGTGCAAGCCAGCCAGGCGGCGCCGCAGCATAGCGGCGATCTTCCCCTCTTCCCCGAATCCGGCGAGGCGCCGTAAGCAGGCCGACCCGTTTACGCCGATGGACATCAGGCGTGTGCAGATGTATGCTGAAAACATCCTGCTTTCCGATACAAAATTCATAGGAAATCCAGCAGACCTACCGCTAGATGACTTCCAATCCTTGTAACGACTGTGGCGAGCCTCTCCTTGCGAGCGCGTCTCTTTGTCCTCATTGCGGGCGACCAAGTCTTTTTCCTAACGTCAACGCTGCGTCCTCAGCGGAGGAAACTGCCGCGTTCAACGTCAGATTCGACAAAGCCCAACAGGATCTCAAGAATCGCGCAGCGGAAACCAAAGCGGCCGAGTTTGTCGCGGTTGTCGAGAAAGCCGAAGTAATCATCAATCGCTACTTCGGCGAACTCTACCGTCTAGCTTGGTCTGATGACCAAATTTATGCCACTTATTACCAGAAGATTCATGCTGGCCTGCAACTTCCCGAGACTGATCGCTGGAACCGCCTTCGCGCTATTGCGGATACAATCCTATTCGGCGAGATCAATAAACAACAGATCAGGTTTTCCGCACTATCTTTAGACAATGCGGGCCTCGAAAAATATGGCGACTGCGCGATGACAGTCAAACGCGCCATGATTGAACACCGGGCAACAATTTTCGATGAGAATTCCGTCGTGTTCATGAAACGTCATGGAATCACCGGGACCGACGACTTTCAAATACCTCCCGGCCACCGCACCACTTGGGCCAGACGCGTGGATCTTTGCGTAGCAAAGCTGGCCCACCGAATTCTGCCTCCCACTGGACAAGACGAATTTGACAAAATCCTTCTTTCATCGGGCAACAAGCCCGAAGAGGATGAATTTGTCGAAGTGCACATATGGGGACCTCTTACAATTCGATCATTCCAGAGTGTGCAAATCCAAGAATGGAGCGTGCGCCCCTCTGATGAAGAGCAGATGGAAATAAAGAATCGACTAGCTAACGTGGGCGTGGCTTTTGTCACTCCGTAGATTTGTGAACGCGATTCTTTCAGCTCAACGAAGAGTGGCTTTCCTGGTCGATGAAGACCAGTTGCATTCAATCATTACACCGCAATCGCACGTCGATCAGAAAGCGTCACTTGAATTCCTAGCGCGGTGGTTGCAGGGCGCTGAAGAATTGATCTTCTTGGAAGACATTGATGCTGCATCCGTCCAAAATAGACTGCGGGAAGAAGTGCGGCGGGAACGGGCCTTTTGTGTCTTCCTCCCGTTCTTCGATTCGATGCTTGATGCCAACGTCCGCGAAAAAGCCGGTGAAGAACTTGAAGCGTTGTTTGACGATGACGACTCTCTGGCTCACCTCACATTAGGCCGCTTCTATGACGCGCCTTTTCCGCAAATAGACCGTCTACAAGATGCAGTCTCCTTCGCAACCAATCATCCCTGGCCGCGATTGCATCACGCCCTCGCTGATCTCGCCGCACGCCAACCGATAGTTCGGAAGGTCTGTTTGCAATGGGCTGCCATTCGTCCGGACAGTTTTGACGGCACATTGCCGTCGGACGAGATTCGAGAAACATTCGTTCGCCAAGGCGTATTTTACCGATTGGTCGAGATACTTGCCACCGGTCTTTCCCTCGTGAGTTTCATTTCGATTGAGAACCGCAACCGTTACTTAAATCACATCCCGCACCTAGACGTTATTCTGCGTCGCTGGACGGAAACTTTTGCTCCACAGATCGCCAAGCCTGAAGGTTCTCCTTCCCGTAAAGCTATCGGCATCGACCTAGGTACGAGCTTTTGTGCGGTCGCGCACGTCGACGACTTCGGCAAGCCTCAGATCATTCCCAATTTCGAGGGAGAACGGACTACTCCTGCGGTAATCCTGTTTGACGATGCCAACGTCATCGTCGGTACGCGTGCGATGCAAAATGCCGTCGCCGAACCGGAGAAGACTGTCAATTTTGTGAAACGCGAGATGGGCAAGAGCAAGGCGCGATTTCACCGCGCGTTCGGCGGAAAAGCTTATTCTGCCGAAGAGCTTTCGGCGTTGATTATCAAGAAATTAAAAAACGACGCGGAAACACAGCTCGGCCAAAGGGTAACTGACGCCGTGATCACTGTGCCTGCGTATTTCAACGATGCCGAGCGCACGGCTACTTTGCACGCGGGTCAGCTTGCAGGCCTGAACGTTCTCCAGATCGTCAATGAACCAATGGCAGCAGCGCTGGCCTATGGACTGGACAAACTAGATTCGGACCAAACTGTATTCGTGTTCGACTTGGGCGGCGGAACCCTGGATGTCACGATTCTAAGAATCGAAAACCATCAATTCCGAATGATCGCAAGCAATGGCGATCATCATTTGGGGGGCAAGGATTGGGATGACATCATCGTGAACTTGGTCGCCGATGAATTCAACAGATTATACGGGGAGAATCCACTGCTCGATTTGCGGAGTTATCAAGACCTCTACAATCGCGCGCTCACGGCCAAGATCCAACTCTCCAGCCGCACCCGCACGACGATCCAGCATAGCTACAACGGCAGGAGCGTGAAACTGGATTTGACGCGCGCGGATTACGAAAATCGTTGTCAGCCTTTGTTGGAGAAATGCAAAAGCATCTGCAAACTCGTGATACGGGAGGCGAACCTTGACTGGAAAACGATTGACAGAATCCTGTTGACTGGCGGCATGACGCGCATGCCTTCGGTCCGAGACATGGTCAAAAGCATTTCGAATGTACCGGTAGCCGATGGTGTGAACCCCGAAGAAGCGATGGCCATCGGCGCTGCCGTACAGGGCGTGCTATCTCTTTTGAATGAAGAGAACAAGTTCGGCGAGCGCGTGCTGCCGAAAGAGGTGCGTAACAAATTTTCGAAAGAAGATGGCTCGCTAATCAAAGTCACAAATATTGCCACCCATACGCTCGGCGTGATCCTCTGGGACGACGGAAAAGTTGAGGAATATGTCTTTCCGATGATTCGGAAGATGACGGTCCTACCGGTAGAGGCGAAGAATTCGTTTGGCACTGCCAAGGCCGACATGAGGAATGCTATCGTGCGCGTAGTGGAGGGCGAAAGTACGGTGCCAGGCAAATGTACGCCGCTCGGTATTTGCGACATTGAGTTGCCACCCTTCTTACCAAAAGGATCGCCGGTAGAGTTGACCTATACCTACGACGAAAATCAGGTTCTCGAGGTCATTGTAGACGCCTACGGGCGGCAGAATCGGGTGAAGATCGTACGCAGCACCGGCCTATCGGAAAGTGAGATTGATCAAGCGACAGCGGACATGGTGCAAATTCACGTAGTCTGACGAAGTACGTAAAGGGCGCGTCTCTTGAAGGACTTCCACGCTGGACAAGCATCCCGCGTCTGCTAGCGTGCGCCCACTTCAAAGCATTTTTGATAAATCATCACCAATGAACAACACATCCGATACTCCCCTGAACCGCCGCTCCTTCCTCACCCGCTCCGCCGCTGCCGTCGCCGCGACTTCCGTCCTCGGCTTTCCCGCGATCGTCCGCGCGGACAATGAAAAGATCCTCAAGATCGGCATCGTGGGCTGCGGCGGCCGTGGCACTGGCGCGCTCGGCAACGCGCTTTCCGCCGACAAGAACGTGATCGTCACGGCCATGGGCGATATCGCGCGCGACCGGCTCTACACGAGCTTCGAGAACATCAGCAAAACCAAGCCCGACCAGGTCAAGGTGGAGGAAGGCCAGAAGTTCGTCGGCCTCGAGGCCATCGACCAGGTGCTGGCGACGGACATTGATGTCGTCATCCTCACCACGCCTCCGGGTTTCCGTCCGCAGCACTTGAAAAAGGCCATCGCCGCCGGCAAGCACGTCTTCTGCGAGAAGCCCGTGGCCGTCGACGCCCCCGGCGTCCGCGACGTCATCGCCACGGCGGCGGAGGCCAAAAAGAAGGGCCTTGGCATCCAGTCGGGCTTTTGCTGGCGCTCGAACTACGCGGAACGCGAAGTCTTCAAGAAAATCCACGAGGGCGCCATCGGCGACGTGCGGTCTTATTACGGCACCTATCTCGGCAATTCGCCCTGGGTCAAGGAACGCAAGCCGGAGTGGACCGATCTCGAATGGCAGTTGCGCAACTGGATGTACTTCACCTGGCTCTCCGGCGATCATCTCGTCGAGCAGGCCATCCACACGGTGGACAAGATGAGCTGGGCGTTCAAGGACGTGGACCCGATCAGCGTGACGGCACTCGGCGGCCGGCAGCAGCGCATCGAGGAACAGTACGGGCACATCTACGATCACTTCGCCGTCTCCTATGAATTTCCGGAAGGCGCGCGCGGGTTCGTTTATTGCCGGCAGCAGGCGGGCTGCGACAACGAGAACGCCGACGAAATCATCGGCGCGGAAGGCGTCGCGCGCATCAACGGCTTTCGCAAGCTGCGCACGATCACGGGCAAGAACACCTGGAAATACGATGGCCCGGCGAATGACATGTACCAGACGGAGCACGAGGAAATGTTCGCCGCGCTGCGCAAGGGCACGCCGCTGAACTACGCCGAAAAGCTCGCGCACAGCACGCTGATGGGAATCATGGGCCGCATGTCCGCCTACACCGGCAAGACGATCACTTGGGAGCAGGCCATGAAATCCGAGGAAGTGCTCGCGCCGAAGGAACCGCTCACGTGGGACATGAAGCTCGCCATCCCGCCCGTCGCGATGCCCGGACGCACGAAGTTCTACTAAGCAGCCAATTCCCATCCCAGATCATGAACCGTCGCACCTTCCTCCAGGCCACGAGCGCCGCACTCGCCGCCTCCACGCTTGCTCCCCTCGCCCTCTCCGCCGACGCACCGGCGAAGAAGCGGCCGCTCAAGAAAGCCGTGAACCTCGGCATGGCAAAAACTGGTGGCACGGTGGCGGAGAGATTCAAGGCGGTGAAGGATGCCGGATTCGATGGCATCGAGTTGAACCTGCCGGACGACAGCCTCAGCGTGGACATCATCAACGAGGCGAAAGCCGCCAGCGGCCTCGAAGTCGCCGGGATCATTTGCACTCCCCATTGGAAATACCCGCTCAGCGATCCCGACCCCGCCAATCGCGAGCGCACCGTTCGCGGCTTGCAACTCGCACTGCAACAAGGGGGCGAAATCGGCTGCACCCGCGTGCTGCTCGTGCCCGGGGTAGTCAACAAGCAAGTCGATTACGCCCAGTGCTGGCAGCGCTCCATCGAGGGGATCAAGCGCTGCACCGACGCGGCGGAAAAGGCGAAGTGTTACATCGCGATTGAGAACGTCTGGAACATGTTCATCACCAACCCGGTGGAGGCCGCGCGCTTCGTCGATGAGATCAACAATCCGTGGGTCGGCTGGCATTTCGACATCGGCAACTGCGTAACCTACGGCTGGCCGGAGCACTGGGTGCGCATCCTCGGCAAGCGCATCCGCAACCTGCACATCAAGGAATACAGCCGCAAAAAGCGGGACGCGGAAGGGCCGTACAAAGGTTTCCAGGTGGAACTCGGCGAAGGCGACGATGACTGGCCATCAATCATGAAGGCGCTCGATGAGATCGCCTACAGCGGATACGGCATTCTCGAAGTCCCCGGCGGCGACGCCGCGCGGCTGAAGTTCCTCGCCGAGCGGACGGACCAACTCTTCGCCAGCTAAGCGGCTGCCGAAATAGCTCCCGGACAACAACCCCGGAGGGCCGGCGGAAATTAGCCGGTGGCGTCAGCCACCGGACATCTGCCCCGGAGGGGCAGCGGAACTCCGCCGCCCCGCTGGGGCGGAGACGTTTTGGCCTCTATTCCGATGGCTGACGCCGACCGGCTAATCTCCATGACGCCTCCGGCGTCCAGAGACGTTTCAAAGACGCCAATTATTTTTGAATGATCTCTCCTACACAAAAAGAAAGGGCGCCGAAAACGGCGCCCCTTCATTGATTGATTTACGAAGCTGTCGTGGCGATAGCGGCCGTGATCGCCTCAGCTATGCCGGCGGCGCTTGACGTGCAACTGCGCGAGGCTCTTCATCAACGAAGCTTGGACCGAGGCAACTTCCTCTTCGGCCAAGGTGTGCTGATTGGCGAGCGTGGCCTTGGCCCGCTCGATCGCGGCTTCCGCGGCGCTCTCGTCGATGTGCTGCCACTCGATGGCCATGTCGGTGAGAATGTTCACCGCCGTCTGCGTCACCGTGGCGAAGCCTTCGCCCACCGCGAGGAAGTCCTTCTTGCCATTGACGCTGATGACCACTTCGCCGGGCTTGATCTGCGTCATCAAGGGGATGTGCATCGGCAGCACGCCGAGTTCGCCCTCGGTGCCGGGGATGACGACGGAGTCGACATCGCCCTCAAAGGCGAGCTTGTCCGGCGTAACGATTTCGAGGCGAAGAGTGGCCATGAGCGAAAACTAGCTGCGGATTTGGTCGATCGTGCCCTTCATGTAGAAGTTCATCTCGTTCACATCGTCGTGCTTGCCTTCGAGGATCTCTTTGAAACCGCGCACGGTTTCCGCGATCGAGCAGTATTGGCCGGGCGTGCCGGTGAAGACTTCCGCGACGTGGAAGGGCTGCGAGAGGAAGCGCTGGATTTTGCGGGCGCGGAAGACGGTCAGCTTGTCTTCGGGCGAAAGTTCGTCCATGCCCAGAATGGCGATGATGTCCTGCAGATCCTTGTACTTCTGCAACACGCGCTGGACGCCACGGGCGACCTGATAATGCTCTTCGCCGACGATTTCCGGCGCGAGCGCCTTGGCAGTGGAGGCAAGCGGATCGACGGCGGGATAGATACCCAATTCCGCGATGGAACGCTCCAGCACGACGGTCGAGTCCAAGTGCGCGAAGGTGTTCGCAGGCGCCGGGTCGGTCAAATCGTCCGCGGGCACATACACGGCTTGCACCGAGGTGATCGAGCCCTTGGTCGTCGAGGTGATGCGTTCCTGGAGAGTGCCCATTTCCGAGGCGAGCGTGGGTTGATAACCCACCGCCGACGGCGTGCGGCCGAGGAGCGCCGACACTTCGGAACCGGCTTGCGAGAAGCGGAACACGTTATCGACGAAGAGGAGCACGTCCTGGTTCTTCTCGTCACGGAAGTATTCCGCCATCGAGAGCGCCGAGAGAGCCACGCGCAGACGCGCACCGGGAGGTTCATTCATCTGGCCGTAGACCAGCGCCACCTTGGACTTGCTGAGGTCCTGCTGGTTGATAACACCAGCGTCGCTCATTTCATGGTAAAGATCGTTGCCTTCGCGGGAGCGTTCCCCCACCCCGGCGAACACGGAGAAACCGCCGTGCTGCTTGGCGATGTTGTTGATCAGTTCGAGGATGACGACCGTCTTGCCGACGCCCGCACCACCGAACGCGCCCACCTTGCCACCCTTGGTGAAGGGGCAGATCAAATCGATGACCTTGATGCCGGTCTCGAGAATGTTCGACTTCACGTCCTGGTCCATGAGGGTCGGGGCCGTGCGGTGAATCGGATAGCGCTTGGTGTGGGGCACTTCGCCGCGTTCGTCCACCGGGTCGCCGGTGACGTTGAAGATACGGCCGAGAATGCCCTCGCCGACCGGAACCGAAATCGGTGCGCCGGTCGCGATGACGGGCGTGCCGCGCTTCAAGCCTTCGCACGAACTCATGGCGATGGCGCGCACCCAGCCTTCGCCGAGATGCTGCTGCACTTCGAGGACGAGCTTGGT